>JASIJX010000081.1 GCA_030049955.1 Acidobacteriaceae bacterium | reverse complement strand
GGCACCAAATCAAACCTTCCGTTGCCAAGATTACGGAAGAGGAGCGGGCGCTGCGCATAGCTCATGCCCCAATCGGGGTGTTTATCCACATCGGGATAGACATGCCCATTAATAAACATCAGGTCCTTCCAGCCATCGTTGTCGTAGTCGAGAAAACCATCTCCAAATCCCACGAATGGCATGGTCGGTTCAGCAATTTGCGCAGCGAAGCTGACGTCCTCGAAGTTGCCATCGCCGTCGTTTTGGAAAAGCACATTATAGTCGTCAGAGAAAACAGTGTTTGCGAGAGACAAGTTACCGTTGTTTTGGTAGTCGCCTATCGCAATGCCCATGTTCGAAACCTCGCGCCCCGCTCCATTGAAGGCATATCCGCTTAGAAAGCTCTGGTCATCGAACGTTCCGTCACCTTTGTTGATATAGAGATAGTTGGGTGTGGAATCGTTCGCGACGACGAGATCGACCTTGCCGTCATTGTTCAAGTCGACAAAGGCTGTTCCCAATCCGTAATAACCATGAGGATCACTGACACCGGCTTTTTGGCTTACGTCCGTAAAAGTTCCGTCTCCGTTATTGTGAAAAAGATGGTCTCCCGCACCCTCCAGACCCCGCGGACCACACATCACATTTACACCCCGATATCTGCAGAATGAATAGCTTACTTTTTTTGAGCCAGCAATTGGCGGGTTGTCAAAATCGTAGCGAATGTATCCGGCAACAAAGATGTCCAGGCGCCCATCTCCGTCGTAGTCACCGAATGTGACGCCAGTATGGTCGACGGCGGCGCTGCCTGGTCCCGGATCGAGATCGACGCCAGCTTTGGGCGCAACATCAGTGAATGTTCCGTCGTGGTTGTTGTGATAAAGCCGATTGGCCCCGATATTCGTCACGTAGAGGTCGGGAAACCCGTCGTTATCGTAATCGCCGACTGCGCAACCGAGACCCCAGCGATCGTTCGCCACACCAGCCTTCTCAGTCACATCCGTAAAGGTACCATCGTGGTTGTTATGGAATAACGCGGCATGCGGAGGCGAAGCCTTGCCGGAGTGTGCCTCGAAAGTCGATCCGTTCACGAGGTAAATGTCGAGCCAGCCGTCGTTATCGTAGTCCAACAAGCAGACGCCGGAGCCCTTCGCTTCGATTATGATCTGTTTCGATGGAGTCCCGGCAACGTTCCGCCATGTCGTTAAACCTGCGGTTTCGGCAATATCTTTGAAAACCACGGGGCCCGATTTTACAAACCCGCCCGCCGTGATCGGTCGATGATCGGCGTCGAATTCTGCCGGGTGCGCTCCGGCATTGGCCATCCCATTCTCCTGAGGAGAAGTATTGTGCTGCTCCTGTGCAGCTGCAGCCTGCAAAAAGCACAAGGCGAAGAGCAGGGTGCTGATAAGGAGAAGAAGGGAATGAGGAGCCCTCACCAATCGAATAAGAACATCAGATTCGCGCCGGCCGGTCATCTTGCAGAATGTTTTAAGAGACATAGGAAGGCGAGAGCAAGGCGAATTCAAAGCCAATTTATCCCCAGTGTGAATTTGGTTGCGCTTGAGCTGGACACCATAGTACACGGGTTGAGATTCCTTGCGAATTCCAAAATCAATCAATACATGAGGAACCGGTCTCCACCAAATTTCCGGCATGAGTGGAGGGTCGCAAAATTGGCGCCACCAGCCCAGTAAGGACGTAAAGATACAGTAGTCGATGTATACGAAAATTCAAAAAGGCTATTTTCTTCAAAAGGTGCTTGACATGCGGTGACTTAATAATACTATGATATTAGCATTTTGCAGCGATCGTTCTCCTCGATCAGCTAAATGGGGATAGCAACCAGTTGCACAACGGGACCGAGCCAAATTTCCGGTATGAGTGGAAGTTCGCAAAAGTGGCGCCACGGCCAGTAAGGACGTAAGGATACAGGGTCGAAGAACAGCTACATCGTCCGGAGGATGTCGTCGTTGTATACAGGGTTGAAATACAGCTACATCGTCCGGAGGATGTCGTCGTTGTAAATAAAACAATTTCAAAAGGTTATTTCCTTCTAAAAAAGTGCTTGACGAGCTAATAAGCGTATAATATTATCATTCGCATCGCAGAGACCGTTCTCCCGGATCAGTTAAATGGGCCCCCAAGCAACCAGTTGCACAACGGGACCGAACCAAATCTCTTTCGTAACCGATTTCGGAGGTAAAAGTGAACAATCAATTGCTTGGCAAGCGTCTCCAACTCGGATTCCTGGGAACGATGCTCGTCGTAATACTCATGGTAGTTCTGTGTCCGGCAACGTGCCTGGCTCAATCCAACCGTGGTGCCCTTGCAGGAACAGTCAAGGACACATCTGGCGCTGTGGTCCCGGACGCGCAGATCACCGTGATTGACTTGCAGACAGGGAACACCTATTCCACGAAATCCAGCGGCGAGGGCTACTACAACATTCCAGAAATGTCTGTTGGAACCTACACCGTCAAAGTGGAAAGGGATGGCTTTCAGACCGCGGTGGAGCAGAACGTAACTATTCGGCTGAACGCGACGTCCGGACTCGACGTGACGCTAACCGCGGGTTCGGTGTCGCAGACGGTTACGGTAAATGGGGGCGCGGAAAGCCTCGAAACAGAGAGCTCGGACGTTTCGACCAATGTGAGCCCGCAGGAAGTTACCGGGCTGCCATTGATCGTGGGTGGTGAGGGCGGTCTGGGCGCCATGCGTTCGCCGCAGGCCTTTGCCTTTCTTGTCCCCGGCGCCGTCGGACCAGGTTCGGGTGGGACTTTCGGCGGCCCGTTCATCTCCTCTATTGGCGGCGGCCAAGCTTACGATGAAGAGGTCATGCTCGACGGAGCTGACGTGTTGAACTCCGAGAACGGCACGATTGTTGACGACTCGCTGCCTTCCATCGAGAGCTTCCTTGAGTTCCATGTCACTACCTCAAACACGAGCGCCGAATATGGTCGCAATGCCGGCGATGTGGAAAGCTTTACGACCAAGTCGGGCAGTAATGATTTCCACGGCAACGCCTACATGATCTTCCGCGACACGATGTTTGATGCCAACAACTGGTTCAACAACGGTTATTTGGCCGCGGGAGACAGTCCGGCGTCTCTCTATGCCCGCTCGCCTGACAATCTGAAGGATTATGGACTGACCTTTGGCGGCCCTGTTCTGATTCCCAAATTGTTCAATGGGCGAAACAAGTTGTTCGGCTTTTTCTCTTGGGAGCAGTTCCGCCAAAACGCAGGAGCAACCAGCATCTCGACGCTGCCGACGAGTACAGAGCGGACGGGCGATTTCTCCGACCGTCTTGGTGCATCGACCGGCCAGATAAACCCGTGCAACGGGCAACCGATCTACATCGGCGAAATTTTCGATCCGGCGACCACCCAGGTGGTGAATGGGCAGAGCTGCCGCTTGCCCTTCAGCTACAACAACAATCTGAACGTCATCGACCCCTCACGGGAGGACACCGTCGCCGCTAAGGTACTTAGCTTCGTTCCGCAGCCTAACCTGGGATCGGGGCTCCTTGCCAACAATTACGCGTTTGCGGGTACCAACCCCACGACGGTTACAACCGACACCATCCGCGTCGACTACAACGTGTCGTCGAAGGACAAGACCTACTTTATGTATGCGGCGCGCGAGAACCTGAACGATAACCAAGTTCCCTCACTGCCTCAGCCGATCGATGCAACCAATGTGCAGGACCACATCAGCCGGTATGTGCGCACGGGATGGGACCACTTCTTCACTCCCACGCTGCTCAACCACCTGAATCTCGGATATAACCGCGTCCTGAGCCCGCAGGTGGCAATCAGTGCCGCAACGGGGCCATGGCCAACCAAGCTGGGTATTACCGGCGCGCTTCCTGGTCTTGTATTCCCAAACTTCAATTTTAGCGAAGGCTCCGGCATCGGCGCTTCAATCGACCGGCATCTCGCCGACAATGGGTATCGCTTTAACGACAATCTCAGTTGGCTAAAGCGGCGGCACTCCATCACAGTCGGCGTCGATTGGCGATTCCAGCGCTGGAACGCCAACAGCAACACCGACAACTCTGGTGAATTTAATTACGGCCGGAATGAAACTGCACCGGTGCCGGGCGATACGGGACAGGCGGGCAATGGGTATGCCAGTTTCTTTATCGGTGCGACCGACTATGGATTTGCCGACGTACCTGTACACCAACCATCGTGGCTCAGTCATTACCTTGGGTACTTTGTCCAGGACGATTACAAGATGACCCGGAATCTGACCCTCAACCTGGGCCTGCGATGGGACGAAGACACGCCCCGGAGGGAAAGTTTCAACGACTCATCGATCATCAGCCTGAGCGCTCCAAACGCCGGGGCCGGAGGCCATCCCGGAGCGTACGTCTTCGCCAGCGCGTGCAGCACATGCAACCCTACATGGGCAAGCACGTGGAAGAAGGACGTTGCGCCTCGCCTGGGTTTTGCCTGGTCGCCCGATTTCGCCAAGGGCACGGTGCTTAGGGGCGCCTACGGAATCTTCTACACCGCGCTGCAGTATAGCGACGGAGGCACGGGCATGCAGGAGGGCTACGCTGCGACTCCGACCTTCCAATCGCCGAACAGCTTTACCCCGGCGTTCTATCTCGAGAACGGGTTTCCTTCGTATCCGCCTCCTCCGGATCTGGATCCCGCAATTGCGAACGGCGCCTCGCCGGATTACATTGCGCCATCGTACGGGCGTCCAGGCATGGTGCAGTCCTGGAACCTCGATATCGAACACCAGTTGCCTGACCAGTTCCTGCTCACCATCGGCTATGTGGGCCACAGTTCTACGCACATCCGGTCCAATGTGGCTTACCTCAACAACATGCCGGACCAGTATATGTCTCAGGGCGCGTCGCTCAATAGTGCTGCTACCGCTCTGCCATATGCCGGGTTCTCGGGCACTGTTGCACAATCGCTTCGGCCGTTCCCCCAGTATTTCTCAATCGATACGTACGAATACCTGGAGAACCAGGGCGCTGATACCTACAAGTCGTTGCAGGTTAAACTGCAGCGTCAGTTCCACAACGGATTCAGCCTGCTCTCCTCGTACGCACTCTCTAGGACCCTCTCCGATGCCGACGCTCTGCTGCCGACGTTTGGAGGTTATGCAGGCGGCGGCCAAATTCAGGATCCGGAGAACCTCAAGTCCGAGATGTCGGTGAGCCAGGAAGACTTGCCACAGACCTTCGTCACCAGCTACCTCTACGATTTGCCGGTCGGCAAAGGGAAGGCGTTCCTCAATCAGGGTGCTATCACGAACGCCATTCTTGGAGGCTTCCATGTTGGCGGTGTGCAGCGCTACCAATCAGGACAGCCGATTGTCTTTTCCTGTGCGTCGGGGATTCCTGGAATGGACACCTGCATTCGTTACAACCACGTTCCAGGCACGAACTTCGCCAGCAGTGCAAAAGAGAGCGGCACGTTCAATCCATTCAGCCCCAATAACCTCTACCTGAACATTGCTGCCGTGCAGGATCCAAACCTGGTGCCTGGCGGCGCGAATACCGCAAACCCGACGCTGCCTTACGTTTTCGGTAATCTGCCGCGTGCGCAAAGCTCAATCCGAACCGCGAAGTTCCTCGAGGAAGACCTAGAGGCGGGGAAGACTATTGACCTGACAGAACGGTTGAGATTCGACCTGAGGGCGGAGTTTAACAACGCCTTTAACCGGCACGTCTTCGCAGCGCCGGCTTCGGGTATCACAAATCCTGCATTCGGACAGATCAACGGGCTCGACAATGAGCCGCGCAAAATCCAGTTCTACGGCCAGTTCATCTTCTAGCCCGGCCGTTCTGATCCACGCTCTATCACCGGCTGGGGGCAAATCCAATTGCCCCCAGCGATTTTTTGGGCCCTCGTCACAGTGATTGCACCGGATATATGATGGGGGCAACGATTTCGGAGTTGGAAAAGATGGACGAGTCGAATCCGCGGTGGCCGCGCGTTGTCCGCTGGCTTGTGCGTAGCATTTTTGGATTGGCTATAGCGTCTGGTTCCCTGTCCAGTGCTCAGGGAGGAGGCGATTGGCAGGCAATTTTTACGGAAGCCACAAGCGCCATGAAGGCGGGGCTATACAAGCAGGCAGCAGAAGATTTTCGACGTGTCATCGCGCTAAGACCGGGTTTGGCTCCCGCATATCTGAATGATGGCCTTGCGCTGCAGCAGCTAGGGGACCATGCCGCCGCCGTTGAGCAGTTCCGCAAGTGCCTCGCCTTGCAACCCACAATGCGCGGAGTGCACCTCCTGCTTGGCGTATCACTCTACAAGGAAAGCCGCTTGGAAGAAGCTCGAACCGAGCTAAAAAAGGAAGTCCTTGCGAGCCCTAAAGACCCCAAAGCTCTTATGTGGCTCGGTGTGGTCGATTTAGCGGACGGACTAGCCGATGAAGCAGCAGATGTTTTGGACCGCGCTGCGATCTTAAGCCCTGACGACGTCGATATTCTTTATCACAGAGGCCGCGCGCACCTTCTCGTTTCCAATGAGAGCTACGAGCGAATGTATCAAGCCGACCCCCAATCTTGGCGCGTTCATGAAGTCCTGGCCGAAGCTTACGCTGAGGCGGACCGACATTCGGATGCGGAGACTGAGTATCTTTTGGCCATCAAGGCATCGCCCACGAGCAGCGGCTTGCACTATGAACTAGGGATCGAATACGAAGCGACAACGCAACTTGACAAGGCGATGGACTCGTTTCGAGAGGAGATGAAGATCGACCCAGAAAACGCTCTTGCTGTATACCAACTGGGCCGCCTCTTTATCGACCAACAAAATGCCGCGCAAGGGATGGAATTGCTGCACAAAGCTCTGGCCATGAGTCCCAATCTTCCGGGCTGCCAGTACTATCTGGGTGTCGGGGACGCCCAGCAGAAGCGATTCGAGGCCGCAATCTCAGATTTCAAGAAAGAGATTGAAACCGGGAAGGATGAAGAGCTCAAGATCCAATCCTATTATCAACTCGCTCGAGCATATCACGAGATGAAGCAGCCTGACCAAGCCCAGGAGGCGCTAGCAAAATTCCAGGAGTTAAAGGACCAACGCGATACGCGTCAGAAGAATAATCTGCTGAGAAAAATGAAGGAACAACATGATGTGCTGCAAACGGAGAAAGCGCCGGACTGAGGTGGCAGCGTGATTCGGATTTCTATCCTTGCACTCATATTTTCGCTGACGACCGCTTGCTTCTCTTTGCGAACTCAAGGCCAATTTTTGAAGCCTTCTTTACCGTCTTCTTCGCCTACCTCCGCTCTTTATGAAGAAGGGAAGGCAGCATTTAATGAAAAACAATGGGCCAACGCTGCAACTTTGTTCGAGCGCGCAGATGCCGCTCAACCTGGAGTAACCGATGCGCTGGTTTATCGAGCAAGCGCACTCCTGAATCTGAATCGGTTGCAAGAAGCCGATATCGCTTTGACCTCCTATACAAAACTGCACCCTGACGCGGCTGATGCTCTTTATCTCCTGGGATTCATACTTCAGCGCGAAAGGCTGCCGCGACGCTCTTTGCAAACCTTGACGGCCGCTGCATCTATCCGCATGCCAGAAGCGAACGATCTCAAAATCGCCGCCTTTGATTATGTCGAGCTAAATGATTACGACGATGCGATCCATTGGTTCGAGGAGGCGGTCGCAATGGACCCTACCAACGCTGAGCTCCTATACGGGCTCGGGCGATGTTATTACACAGAAAGCCGCTTTGCAGCGGCAGAGCGGGCTTTCACTCGGGTTCTGGCGATGGATCCTCGAGATGTGAGGGCTGCCGAAAACCTTGGCCTCGTCCTAATGAATGAGAATCGACCTGAACAGGCCGAAAAGAGTTTTCGACAAGCGATCGAATTGTCGCGCCAAGCTTCGCGACAGGATGAATGGCCGTATCTCGATTATGGCGCCTTTCTGATCGAGCAAGATCGACCTGCCGATGCTGTCCAGATCTTGAAGGAGGCCGTATCGATATCTCCAAAGAATAGCGAGTGTCATGAAAAGCTAGGGCAGGCCCTTGTTAGGACCGGCGATTCGCGTGACGGTATTGTTGAACTTGAGCATGCAGTGTCTTTGAAACCGTCCGATGCGCGTCTCCACTACGAACTCGGGCTTGCTTACCGCAAGGCGGGAATGGCGGAAAAGGCGAAGAGTGAATTTGCTGCAAGCTCCGCTTTGTACGGCACGAAATCGGAGCAGGAGCGACATTGAATCATCAGTACCTCATGTGACATAGTGTCCCGTAAATGGAATGCCAGTAATCACATTTTGTCCAGCGCGCGGAAGCAGGAGATGAATCACTCGCCGACAGTTCGGGTGAAGCAGGTCCAAACCTTCGATGCGGCGTCGCCGGAAGGATCGAAAGGCTTTGTGATCGTTTCGATCGTATGGACTGATCCTATTGTGTAAGGTGGAAATACCTCATGGAATGGAGCAGTTCTTCATTGTTGCTGGCGAATATTTAGAATTCTCGGATTTGTCTCAAGATTTCCCCACCAAGCACGATCATCTGACGGTGCCGGCTTGTAAGGTTTACGATTGTCAGATCGAGAGACCGGTTGCTCAAGTGCAGTGGGAACATGTTTATGCTACCGAAGAAGGGGTGATTGATCAATGAGCACAGTAGCAGCAGTGACTTTCTTAATCCGGCAGGCTCTTGAGGTAGGCGATGGAATTCTAGGGCGCGTTTTACTGTTGAGGGATCGTTTTCTCAGCCCTCTAGGCTGCCGCGGTAAATTGCATTTCGGTGTTGCTGCGCGGAGCAAATGTGGAGCGACAGGCGACGATCTTATGTTCTTGAAGAAATTGCCATCCGTGAAATTGGCGCAGCTTCGAATTTTCATGCCGGCGTTGCTGCTGGCTGCGACCGCGCCGATCCATTCCTGGGGACAGCAGTGGCTATCCGGCCAGGATTCGCCGGTTCACGATTCGGACCGCTTAACTCCCTTGAGCGGCAAAGTGATGTCGATCGAAAACGATGATGTGCGGGTCGAGTTCGATGGGGTGTCTGGGGCGTTGATCGGATTCACCAATAAGCGAACGGGGTGGAACGTACAAAAGTCCCCGGAACTGGGGGAATCGTTTCGCGTCTTTGCGCCGACTTCCGACCGTTCATACAATCCTGTCCTGGGTGCACGCAACCAGCTCGCTTCTATCCAGAAATCTTCCGATGGCCGCTCGTTAACGTTAGTATGGAAGTCCTTGCAAAGCGAATATCGAGGAACCCTCGATATCGCCTTGAGGGGAACTGTTTCCTTAGACGGCCCGGAAGTGGCCTTCGAGATGGAGATTGAAAATCACGGGGGGTGGACTGTAACCAGCGTGGATTGGCCCATCATAGGCTCTCTTTCGGCGCCTTCAGCCTCTCCATCAATGGAGCATCTGACAGCCGCTTACGGCACAGCGACGACTGCTCCCCTTTGGCCAAACTTTCAGGACCAACGAGGGTATTATGGGATCAATTACCCAATCCAGATGGGCGCCGGCCGTTACGATCTTGTTTTGGCCGGAAATGAGGGATTGTATCTCGGCACACACGATACTTCTCAGAATGAAGTTACCCGCTACACCTTCGAGCTCAAGCCTGGATTCAGCGATTCCTTCAATCAGCAGGTGCCGTCGGCACCTGCAATCGACGGCCATCCGACCCGTATCGTCGCCTCTATAGAGCATTTTCCGTTTGTGCCTTCGGGCGCATCGGCCAAACTCGCTCGTGTCGTCCTTTCCCCTTTTTCCGGTGATTGGCATCATGGCGCGGATATCTATCGCCGATGGCGTGCAACTTGGTTTCACCCTCCAATCGGGCCTGACTGGGTCGATGGCGTGAATTCATGGCAGCAGATTCAGATCGACTCCTCGGAAGACGATTTGAGAACCTCTTATCGGGATCTCCCTCGCCGTGCTGCCGAGGCGGCAAAGGCCGGCATCAATGCAATTCAGCTTGTGGGTTGGAACAACGGCGGCCAGGATCGTGGAAATCCTTCGCACGACACTGACCCAAGGCTCGGCACCTGGCAGGATTTGCACGATGCAATTGCCAAAATCCAGGCCATGGGCGTGCACGTCATTCTTTTTAACAAGTACACCTGGGTGGATACAAGCAATCCTGACTATGCAGCAGGACTAAAGGATCATGTTGCAAAGGACCCGAACGGCTGGCCGTATGTCCATCCTGGTTACGAGTATCAAACCCCCGAACAGCTCGCCGACATGAACACGCGCCGTCTTGCGG
>JASIJX010000080.1 GCA_030049955.1 Acidobacteriaceae bacterium | reverse complement strand
CTCAAGCGGCTCGCACAACGGCTGGGTATTGACCGCAGCGAAACAATGGCCATCGGAGACAACTGGAACGACCAGGGAATGCTCGAATGGGCCGGCCAGGCCGTGGTCATGGCCAACGCTTCCAACGAACTGCGTGCCCTGGCAAAGCTGAACGGATGGAAGCAGGCGCCGAAAAACGACGACGACGGCGTCGCCGTAGTGCTCGAGCGGATATTGGCCCGGGCATTGGCAAAAAGAACGGCCTCCACGGCCGAATCAGTATAGGATTTAGGAGCAGTTCAGGATTGCGTTCGATCTTGCGTAAGACAAAACTCATCATCGCTATGGCGCTGGCTGCCTCTGCGGCTACAGTGCCGGCTGCCCGCGCCGCGGAACTCGTGACCCTCACAAACGGCTTCGTCGAGCATTGCACTCATCATGCGCAGATCGACGGCCGCGTGCGCCTCTACCAAGGCGCAGGCGAAGACAGCTACATCGAGTTCGCGCCCGACCAGATAGCCGGCTTCCAGACTGTCGCCGATCCGCCTACTGTCCAGCCTCCCGCCCAGCCCAACGCCCAGCCTAAGGCTGCACCGCTCAATGGTCCCCACGGACAGACCTTCGAGCATGCTCCGGCGAGCACGCAAAACGCAAAGCTGAACGCAGCCGACCTGAATGAGATGCTGGCCCGCGCAGGTCAGGCGCACAACGTGGACGTTGATCTGCTGGCCAGCGTGGTAAAGGCCGAGAGCGATGGCAATGCCCACGCCGTAAGCCGCGCCGGCGCGCAGGGGCTTATGCAGTTGATGCCGGCCACGGCCGCCAGGCTTGGCGTGGCCGATAGCTTCTCGCCCGGCGAAAACGTGCTTGGCGGTTCCGCGTATCTCGATGCGCTGCTCACCCGCTATCACAACAATCTGGCCCTGGCCCTGGCCGCCTACAATGCCGGCCCGCAGGCGGTCGACAAGTACCACGGCATTCCGCCCTACCGCGAAACGCGCGCCTACGTGGCCCGGGTCATCCACGAGTTCAACCGCCGCGTGCTCGCCCGCGAAGCCCAAGCCAGGACCGAAGCTCCAGGCACAACTGCGCAGCAGACTGCCGCGTGTTGAGATCCGCCAGCCATCTCCGCATTCGCGCCGCCATCCCATACACTCATAGAGGGCGCGTACGTCCGGAGAACGCTTGAAAAAACACCAATGGCTTCTTAGCTTGATCGTGCTGGCCGCGCTGGCTGGCGTCGCCGTCTGGGCACGGCACCGCATTCACTTCGATTTCGGCCTCTTCCGTGCCCAGCTCGCCATGGCCGACTGGCGAAAAATCGCCATCGGCATCCTCTGCATTTATGCCGGCTACGTCTTCCGCTCCGCGCGCTGGGCCATGCTGCTGCGGCATAACAAGCGCGTCCCGCTCTTCTCGCTCACCGGCACGCAGGTGATGGGCTTTACCGCCGTGGCGCTCATCGGCCGCGTAGCCGATCCCGTGCGCCCCTACCTGGTGGCCAGGAAAACCGGCTTGCCGCTGAGCACGCAGATCGCCGTCTACATCGTCGAGCGCCTGTTTGACTTCGGCTCCATGGCCGTCCTCATCTCGCTGGCACTGCTTTGGCTGCCATCGGCGCAAGCCGTTGTCGCCGGCGGTCACGCCGGCTTCGTCGCGCGCGCGCTTGCTCCGCTCATGCAGCACTCGCCGGTGCTGGGCGCCATCATCACCCGTTTTGGCGCGCTTCTCCTCACGCTCATCGCCGTGCTTATTCTCGCCCTGCTGCGCCTTTCCGGCGGCGCTGTAGCGCGATTCTTTGAAGGCCCGCTGGTCCCGCGCAAAGCCGGCCACGCCATCGCGCATAAGATCCGCACCTTCCACTCCGGCCTGGGCGCGGTGCGCAACCTTGCCGACTTCGGCATCGCGGCCTCGCTCTCGCTCGCCATGTGGGCGCTCATCACACTCTCTTATCTCGAAACTGCCCGCGCCTTCACAGCCAGCCCCGCGCTGGCCAACCTCAGCGTGCCCAAGTCGATCCTGCTCCTTGCAATAAGCGGTGGCGTGAGCGTGGTGCAGCTCCCGGTGCTAGGCTGGTTTTCGCAGATCGCCATCGTAGCCGCGGCGCTGGGCAGCTTCTTTGGCGCCACGCCGGAGGCTGCTACAGCCTGCGCTGCAACCTTGCTGCTGGTCACCTTCCTCAGCATCACTCCCGTCGGGCTTGCCTGGGCGCAGTTTGAAGACGTGAGCCTGCGGAAAGTCACGATCGAAAGCGAGCACGCGGAAGAAGCAGCCGAAGGGGAACTCGACGCGCAACACGGCGTAGACGCAAGCGCCGCGTCGTAACGCTTGTCGTTATGAACGACATTCGTTAATATGGCAATGTGATCAAGAGCTTCGCGGACGCCGACACGGAGCTGTTATGGGATATCGGAAAGAGTCGCCGCATTCCAGCTAATCTTAGAAACCTCAGCATTGAAGAAGCTGCACATGCTGCACCGGGCATTTCAACTGGCCGACCTGACATCGCCTCCCGGGAATCGGCTTGAACCGCTCAGAGCGCAGACGCAAGGGCCAGTTCAGCATCCGGGTGAACGATCAGTTCCGTATCTGTTTTGTATGGGGCGAGGGAAACGCATATAACGTCGAGGTCGTCGACTATCACCAGGAGCCCATATGAAGAAGATCCCCTTTGCGTACTCCATCCACCCCGGCGACATCCTGAAGACGGAATTCATGGAGCCGCTGGGACTCTCCAGCTACCGTCTGGCCAGAGAGTTGCACATTTCCGCCCCGCGCGTGAACGATATCGTGCGTTGCAAGCGTTCGATCACAGCCGATACAGCCATGCGCCTCAGCGCCTACTTTGGCAATTCGCCGCAGTTCTGGCTGAGCCTTCAGATGGATCACGATCTCTGGCTGGCCGCCAAAGACAAATCTCTCGCTCGAATCAAGCCCCGTATCAAGCCCAAGGTCAGAGCCGCGTAGCTTCTTCTTTTTCTAACTCCGCCGGCCGCGAGTACTCAATCGTCTCCGGCCCCACCGCGCCGCCGGTCATCAGCATGCTCATCGCCTGCTCCATGCTGAGATCAGTCTCAATCACCCGCGACATCGGCAGCACCTGCAAAAACGCCGACGTCGGATTGATGGCGTTCGGCAGCAGCACCGCGGCCAGCAGTTCCCCCGTCGCCGTATCCGTCAGCGTCCGCGTCAGGAACCCAATGCTCTTCTGCCCGGGGATGGGAAAATCCACCAGCACCACGCGCTGGCTGCTCTCCTTTTTGGCCATCATGGTATCGAGCAGTTGCCGCACCGAGGTATAAACCTTGGCCACAAACGGCAGCCGCTCCAGCACCGCCTCAAACAGATTGAACGCCTGCCGCCCGATGACCAGCGACGTGAGCCGGCCCACCACCCACAGCACCACCAGCGTGAGGATAATCGCGACCGCCGACTGCATCCACGGCTTGGCCAGCCACACCTGCGGAAATACGGCCGCCAGCAGCCGTACCACCGGCATTCCGGCCTTGGCCAGCTCCTCCAGCAGAAAACTGAAAATCAGCCAGGTGACAAAGAGCGGCCCAATCGTCAGGATGCCGGCCAGAATACTGCTCTGCAGGCTGCGCAATGTACGGTTGGCGACGCGCTTCACTCTTCCTCCCGGCGGGTGCCCAAGCGGCACAATTTACAAGGCTTACGGCTCATCGTAACACGGCCCGCAAACGCTGTCCGTCCTCGCCGAACCGCCGACAGCAGCTGAACGCTGCCATTCCGTTTGGCACGGAAACGAAGCGTTTCATATCTGAGGCCCGCCATCACATGGCTCATTGGGTGATTAATCCGCACGCAATTCGGTCGCCGGCGTTGCCCGTTGGATCGGTCTTCATATCGTCAGGTTTGGCGTGAATAACTAGAGCTGTGCCGCCATTGGCAAACACGGAATGATCACCGGCGCCCATAGTTACGTGTGTGGCTCGAATGGTGGTCTTGACGGTCCCGTCGGGCTTCACAGTGATGTTCGGCAAATCGCCGGCATGCGGCCCCTGAGGATTCTCAAGTCCATGTTGCTTATGCTCAGGGTTAAAGTGTGGACCCGCAGACTCGAATGTGGGCCCTTCGCACTTGGCCACGGAATGAATATGCAAGGCGTGTTCGCCGGGCGGCAGGTCTTTGAGATCCAGCCGAATGACCACACTGCCATGGGATTCGCTCAGAATCGCCGTGCCGACGCCCTGTCCTTTGGAGTCCTGCAAATGGACGGTGACCGACTGGGCCGCCGCGTGAAGAGTGCCGATCATTAGACCGGCAATCGCCAGAGCGAGAAACTTGTTGTTCATAAGTTTCCTCCCGGGGCCGAATGTCACTATCATATCTCCGGGCCTCCGGCTGATGTCGCTCGTGTTTGCCTTTTGCGCGTTGCACAATAAAAGAAACCGCATCGCGCCAAATGAGCTCGCGTCGCACTCGGTGCCAATGCGTCAGCGATGAGTTATAGGCTGTATATAACCCCGTAAGGTCGGCCAGGAGGAACGGATAGTTAATGAGCAACGCAGAGGAGCTTCGTCCAGCCAGCCAGCAGCCGTCCCTGGAACCGTCCCTAGAACCGTGCCTGGAACCGCCCCTCGCCCCATCTCCCGCTCCCATCGCCCAGTCCGAAGCCGTCCAGCCCTCCTCAACTCTGCGCCGCGCAGTCCACGCACTGCGGGCAGCCGTACCATATCTCCCCCGCCTGCTGCCCCTGCTCGACGGCAATATCGCCGCCGCCGTGGCCAACGTGCTCGCACCGCAGTCCGCCAAACCCGCACCGCCCGTCAACCTGGCCCCCGTCGAAGAGAGCATCACTAGGCTGCAAACCCAAAACCGCGAGCTGCGCGACCAGCTTGCCGACCAGAACCTTGCCCTTAAACGTCTCGATCAGCGGCTGGAAACCGTCCGCGAAGCCACCGACCGCACCGCGCTCGAGCACCAGGAACTTCTCGCCGCCTTCAAAAAAGCGGGTAAAAAGGTCAATGTCGTCGCCTTCGTCACCCTCGCGCTGCTGATTCTCTCCGTCCTGCTCAATCTGGCGCTGGTTCTGCACATCGAGCGCATTCTGCACTGAATTCAGACTCTGGGCCGCCCACCCTGCAGCGGGTCTCAGCCCCTCTCGGACGGTCCCGACCCGACAAATCGATATATCGCCACACTTTTGGTGCAGTCCGTTCCATATCCTAGCGCTATTTGTTCATAACATGAAAGCGATTTCGGTCCCTTTAGCTCACCTTCAGCAACTTTGTGACCCAAGGGTGTTGCCAGTCGTATTTTCGGCGGTCTAGTATTCTTCCAGTTTCAAATAACCAGGGTGACCCACCTAAATAGACCCTGCGATCAGTCCCACTATGCATGCAGTTGTTCCCAAGTTCACAGAGCTTCACGAACAAGCGGCGCTGTCCGGCTGCAGCGTGCGCGAATGGAGTGTCTCGCCATGGCATGGTATGCCTACTGCATCGGTGAAAAGCAAGCCTTTCCGGAATTGGCCCGTCATCGCAAACCCGTACCTATGGAGTCTGTGCTCGGCGTAAGCGGAAACCAGGTCTTCCTCTACCCCGCCAGCGATCTAGCCGTCATTGTCAGTGAGCACAACCCGAACGAAGCTCTCGGCCAGAAGTCCGGCGTCGATCACGCCCGCGTCATCGCCGACTGCTTCCAGCATTCCACCGTGCTTCCCTTCCGCTTCGGCACCGTCTTCAACGACGACGAATCGCTCCGCAAGTCCATCCGCTCCAACCAGCGCCAGTTCCTCGGCAACATCGAAAAGCTCCGCGGCAAGGCCGAGATGCACCTCAGGATCTTCGTCGACGACTGCTGCACGAAGGAGATCGAGCGTCACCTCGCGGTCTCGGGCGTAGGCCGCGGCTACTTAAGCAACTTGCGCGAAACCGCCGTCCGCACCCGCGAGCGCCAGACCCGCGCCCGCGCCGTCAGTTTCCAGATGCACCGCATGTTCATCCCCCTCGACGAGGATGTGAGCTGCCGGCTGACCGAAAACGGCAAAATGGTGCTCGACATCGCCCACCTCATCGAGCGCAAGCACGTCGAGCGTTACCAGAACAAATTTGCCACTACCAGCGCCACCATGCGCGAGTGCCATATGCAGGTTAGCGGACCCTGGCCGCCCTACCACTTCGTCCACCGCTTGACCCGCAGCGGCCACGCCCAGCCTCAACACTCCACGCCCATCCCAGGCGCTGCAGTCGCCCCAGCCGCCACGCCAGTTATCACCATGCCCGTAATGGCCTGACGCGCACAATTCGCACAATCTGCAACAAGCCCCGCCGCAAGCGGGGCTTTTGCATGAGGGGCGTGCCTGGGCCTCAGCTCGAGGCGCAGAACCCTCCACTTCGTGGTTGCGCCACCCACGTCCTCGATACGATTCCCGTCGCGCGCCGGCTGTCGGTGCGTTCAGGCTGCCCTTCGGATATCGCCTTCTCCGCTACCGGTTCCGTGTCCGGTTCCGCGCCCGCGGCGGCCAGTGATAAGTCGATATAGCCACGTCAACACAATGGCGCCGCCGATCGCGACCAAAATCGTGTAGATCATGCCTCCCCGCCCGGCAAAGCCGACCGCGCGCATAATCCAGCCACCAACGATCGCGCCTGCGATACCAATGAGAATATCCGCCAGAAACCCGCGACCGCTGCCCATTATCTTTCCCGTCGCCCAGCCCGCGATCAGGCCCACGACGATCCACCACAATAGAGTCAACATAGATACTCCAATTTCAGGCTGCCTTCTTGCCTAAAATTCCTCCCAGACGATCGGTAATGCTGCTGCCTTGGCTGCCTTGGCCGGACAGGGCGCTGTCAACCTGACCTTGAAGTGATTCCGGCAGCTTCGACTTTATAAAGTTAACAACGGTGTCCGCGGCCGTACGTGCTTTGTCCTCGGGCAGGCCCGTCTTTTCGCTGAGTGTTTGAACCAGTTCATCCATTTTTTTCTAATCCCTCCTCTATGGGTTGCCGTCGAGCATGGATGTGCTTAAAGTTGGCGCGCCATCGCGTATGCACAATCTTCGCAACCGCGATCAAGCAAAAAGCAAAGTGATTGTTGAGTTTCCCGCTCTGCTTCTGCCCTCCCGGTCGTCTCGATCGCTTGCGTAGCCCAGCGCTTCCAGCGGAGATCATCTGTCGCGCCTCATGACCTCCTTCACGCCCCCTTGAGTTGCATCCGATTCAAGCCGCAGCAAGTGTGTTGCCCCGCGCTAGGGCCGCCTTTGCAAAAGAAGTTTTAATTTTCTGAAGCGGATCTACACCGGAGGCGGCGTATACCACGCCATCAACTTCTCATGCAGTCCTTTCACCTTGCCCGCACAATCCGGCCGCGCGGCCAGGTTGTGCAATTCCTCCGGATCAGACGAGAGATCGTACAACTCCGCAGCATCATCGACCCAATACGTGTATTTCCACCGGCCATCGCGGATCATATATTTGGCGTTGCTGTTGCCAAGGCTGTATTCAGCAAAAACCGGGCCATAGTCGAAATTGGATTTCGGGTCGCGCACCAGGCAAGCGAAGCTCCTGCCGTCACTAGGTCCGTCAATTGGCACATCGCATAGTTCAGCCAGCGTCGACGAGAGCGAAATCAGGCTCAACGGCACATCGCACCGCGCCGGCGCGTTTCCCGGAAGCCGAACCATAAACGGAACCCCGCACGATCCCTCGTAAAACTGGAACTTGTTCCACAACCCAAGATCGCCCAGCATCTCACCGTGATCCGATGTATAGACAACAATCGTGTTCTCATCCAGTCCGAGCCGTTTGAGCGCTCGCAGAACCTTCCCCGCACAGTCGTCCATCTGCGCCAGATTGCCGTAATAATAGGCCGTCCTCTTCTGCGCCTCCGCAGCGTCTCGCAGCTCAGGAGTATGGTGAGAGCTCTCAATCTCCAGCCGCACGCGCCGCGGTATGTTATCGAGGTCCGCCTTACCCCACGTCGCAGACAGCTTTATCTGTTCCGGCGGAAACATCTCCGCAAATCGTTTCGCCGGCATAAAGGGATCATGCGGCTTCAGCAACGATGAAACCAGAAAGAACGGCCGGTCGCCCTTTGCGTACGTCTCCAGAAAGCGGACCGTCTCATCGGCAACAAAGCTCTCAAAGTGATCCTCTTCCTCCATCACAGAAGGCCGCCCCACAGCCACCGGACCAAGCCTCCCATCCGGTTCGCGCAATCCTTTCCATGGATCTCTCCTGTCCCACAAGCTCGGAATCTGCGGCTGTCCAGCGCCGGAATTTGGCGCGCCCAATTCGTCTGCATACAGCTTCGCCTTCGGCCCCAGGTATTGAAACCAGTCATTGAACTCCAGCTCGTAATCAAATCCATGCAATTGCGCATCGCCAAAGTGCATCTTGCCGATAAGTCCGGTAAAGTATCCCGCCCGGCTGAACCGTCCCGGCATTGTCTTGTATCCGGAAGCATAGGTATAGGTCTGTTCTCCAGAATCTCCGAGATGATGGTTATATAGCCCCGTCAGCATCGAGGCCCGCGACGGACCGCACACAGGATTCGTGCAATATACGTTAGTAAAGCGCACGCTCTCCTGCGCCAGCGCGTCCAGATTCGGCGTAACCGCCACCGGATCTCCAGCGGCTCCCATACAACTGCGCTTATGCTGGTCCGACATTAAGAGCAGAACATTAGGCCGCCGTCCCTCACGCAACTCAGTCTGCGTCTTCTCCAAATGTGCCGGTTGTGCCGCCGCCCCCACAGCCGCCGAAAGAGTCGTTACAGCAGCACCTGCAAGAAAGCCCCTGCGATCCATAGTCCTTCAATCCTTGTCGGTAAAACCGCCTTGGTAATGCGAGAGTTCAGCGCAATTTGAATGGTCACATAATTATCATCCACATCATCCCGAGGTTATTCAGAAGATCAAATCGTTGATTGGATAGAGCGGTCGCAAAGAGTGGGCCGGCGGCAAGGCTGGCAAGCCGGCCCGGCTAGATGCCTACGCGACCTCGACGGCCGGACGCGATACCGCCACCTTTCGCATCAGCACTCTGAACACAACGATATGCGTGACCAGCAGAAGCGGGACTCCCAGGATCGGGATGAAATACGCCGCACCCAATAATCCCGGCGTCTGTGCAAGCGAAATGCGACTGCCCTGATAGAACGCGTTCAACAGGTCGGCAGTTCCCCACAGGTTGAAGATCCAGATCAGCGGCGTAGCGAACCTCGTCCTGAGAGCCGCGAGCGCAATAAGGGCGAGCGTCGCAGCGATCAGATCGCCGTAAGCAAGGTCCCGCGCGAACTGAGTAGCAGAAAGTTGCGGAGCCACGACACCCGGAATCAGAACCGCAAGGCCGATATACCGGAACCCATGCAACACGAGGATAGGCCTTACTGCTTCCGCGCGATTGCGCCGGATGATTGCGGGCCAAATGTACTGCACGGCGAAAACGCTCCACGCAAGCAGGCCGAAGGCCACCGTCAGGCCCCAGATCAGAGGGACAGGCATGATTCGCTCCTCAATACGCCAACCCGCAAGCCTTGCAGCGAGAGACGAATTACGCAATGGGATGAAGCGAAGCGCCAGCGAGATTCGAGGAATTTGATTGATTCGAAGACAAGAATGGGGACCCGAAGGTCCCCACTCAAGCCGGTCGAGAGACCGGCGCAATTTGTTAATGCCTTTGCCTCGCGAAGCGAGGCGGTCGCCCGGACTGATAGTCGCCGGCGAGTCCTAGTCGTAGTACTCGAGCCCCAGGTGCGTGATCAGATCCTGTCCCATGATATGCCGCAGTGTGTTCTTGAGCTTCATCGACTGGATAAACAGATCGTGCTCCGGATACAGCCCTTCGGCCGTCTGCGGAGACTTGAGGTAGAAGCTCAGCCACTCCTGCACGCCGAGCGAGCGCAACTGCGGCGCGCGCTTGGCCAGATCGAGGAACAGCACCAGGTCCAGAGCCACCGGCGCCGCAAGAATCGAATCTCGGCACAGGAAGTTGACCTTCAACTGCATCGGATAGCCGAGCCAGCCGAAGATGTCGATATTGTCCCACGCTTCTTTTTCGTCGCCGCGCGGCGGGTAATAGTTGATGCGGATCTTGTGATAGAGGTCCTTGTAGAGATCCGGATAAAGCTCGGGCTGGAAGATGTACTCGAGCGATCCCAGCTTCGACTCTTCCTTGGTCTTGAACGATCCGGGCTCGTCCAGCACCTCGCCGTCGCGGTTGCCCAGGATGTTGGTCGAGAACCAGCCGTTGACGCCCAGCATGCGCGCCTTGAAGGCCGGCGCCAGCACAGTCTTCATAAACGTCTGGCCGGTCTTAAAGTCCTTGCCGCAAACGGGTGCGGCATTGCGCTTCGAAAGCTCGACCATGGCCGGCACATCGACCGTGAGGTTGGGCGCGCCGTTGGCAAACGGCACTCCCGCGCTCAACGCCGCGTAGGCGTAAATCTGCGAGGGCGCAATGCCAGGGTCATTCGACTCAAGCCCTTTTTCGAATGCCTCGATCGACTGGTGCACCGCCGTCGGCTCCAGAAAAATCTCAGTCGAGCCGCACCAGATCATGACCACGCGATCGACCTTCTTTTTGAATTCGCGGATATCGGCGATCACCTGATCGGCCAGATCGCGCTTGTTCTTGCCCTTCTTCACGTGCGTGCCGTTCAGGCGCTTAACGTAATACTGATCGAAAACCGCAGGCATCGGCTTGATGGTTTCGAGATACGGCTTGAGCTGCGCCAGCGTCTCTTTGTCGAGCACCTGCGCGTGCGCGGCCGACTCGTAGACGTTGTCCTCGAAGATGTCCCAGCCGGTGAAGACCACATCGTTCAAATCGGCCAGTGGCACAAAGTCCTTGATCAACGGCGACGTGTTCTCCGTCCGCTTGCCCAGCCGGATCGTGCCCATCTGCGTGAGCGACCCGATAGGCTTGGCCAGCCCGCGGCGCACCGCTTCCACGCCTGCAATCATGGTGGTGGCAACGGCGCCCAGGCCAACCACCATCACGCCCAGCTTGCCGCTTGCGGGCGCAACCTTCGCTTCGGCGGTCTCGCGGCCGCCCTGATCCTGTTTTGGCATTGCTCTCTGTACCTTCCTTTAAGAATTCACTGCATGCTGAATTGCGTTTGGGAAAAATCGGGAATCTTACAGCGCGCGAGCGTTATGCCTCTTGCGCTCTTCGTCTGCGGTTAAGGTGCGTCCAGACAAACCACGCGAGAGCTGCCACCAGCGCAAGCTCAACGGCCAGATGGAAACGATGAAACGCCTGTTCGAAACGCGGATCGCTGTGCCACTTCTCGCCCAGCTTCATGCCCACGTACGCCAGCAAAAAGCACCATGGCCACGATCCGATAAACGTGTAGATGTGAAAGCGGAGCTGCGACATCTTCGCGATGCCGGCGGGGAACGCAATGAACGTGCGCACCACCGGCAATAGTCTGCCCAGCAACACCGTTATCGATCCGTACCGCTCAAAGTACTGCGTCATGCGGTCCAGATCGTGATGGCTCATCAGCACCCAGTTGCCGTAACGTTCCACCAGCGGCCGGCCGCCTTTCGCGCCGATCCAATACGCGACGGCCGAGCCCAGGTTGCAGCCGATCGCGCCCGCAGTTGCCGCCATGAACAGATTGAAGTGGCCCAAATAGACCACGTACCCGGCAAACGGCATGATGATCTCCGACGGCAGCGGAATGCAGGCCGACTCAATGCCCATCAGCGCAGTCACGCCCGCGTAGCCGCCAACGTCAATGACATGGGTTATGAAGTGAACAAGGAGGGCAAGGAGCTTTTCATTCATGAGCGTTCTCAGTATAAAGGCGCGTTCAGCGCGAATTCCCGCTCTCTGAGCCGCCTCTGAGAGAAAATCGATTGCACACGTATGCAATTTTGCGGGCCCGCTTTGTTACGATGAACTCAAGTCGAATCATTATTTTTTGGAGGGTCTGCACTTGGCCGATTTTCCGCCTGTTCCGCTCACGCTCGAGGGCGCAAGCGTCCTGCACCAGTTCTTCCGCTTCGACTGGAAAGCCTGGCGCTGCTGCGCGCAGGGCGAACGTCACGGAATTGCTGCTGAGGCGGCCGAGGCGCTCAAAAAGCTAGAGCGCGGGGGCGAAGCAGAGCCCGTGCGCACGGCCCTCTACTCCGAGCTCGGCCACAAGGGCGATCTGATCCTCGTCCACTTCCGTGATTCGCTCGAAGCGCTCAATGAGATCGAGCTCGAGCTGGCGCAGACGCGCTTCTCCGACTTTCTCACGCCCGTTCACTCTTATGTTTCGGTCGTCGAGCTGGGCCTGTACGAGTCCACGCGCAAGACCTACGAGGCTGCGGCGTCCAAAGGGCTTGCGCAGCATTCGCCGGAATGGAACGCCGAGATTGCCGAGTCGCTCAAGCGCGGAGCCGAAGCCATGAAGCCGCGTCTCTGGCCCGCGATTCCCGACGCGAAGTATCTCTGCTTCTATCCCATGGACCGCAAGCGCGGCGAGGGAGTGAACTGGTACACGGTGCCGTTTGCCGAGCGCCAGCGCATGATGCACGAGCACGGCATGATCGGCCGTCGCTACGCCGACCAGGTGCGGCAGATCATCACTGGCTCCATCGGCATGGACGATTGGGAGTGGGGCGTCGACCTCTTCGCCGACGATCCGGTAACCTTCAAAAAGCTGATCTACGAGATGCGCTTCGATGAAGTCAGTGCGGTGTATGCACTCTTCGGGCAGTTTTATATTGGGGTGCGTCTGCCCTTTGCCAAGCTTTCCAATTGGCTCAGCGGAAAACCTTGAAGGCCGCTTCAATAATCGTTCCAGCGAACACAAATTGCGTGGGTTACAATGGCCTCGCGCGAGGGTAGCGGATATCTTGCGCCTCAGAAAGCGAGGAAGTGGGTCATGAAAGTTTGGAAAATTGCTGCTGCTCTGCTGTGTGCCTTGGTCTGCGCCTCGGCACAGGCCGCGACTAAGCCGTGCGACGATTTGAAAGCCGAGATTGCAAAGAAGCTGGATGCCAAGGGCGTGACAAACTACATGCTGACGATCGTGGACAAGGGAAAAGAAGCAAACGGCAACGTCGTTGGCAGTTGTCAGGGTGGAACAAAGAGCATCGTTTATAGCAAAGGAACGCCCGCCACGCAGCCTAAACCCGGCGGGGAGAAGAATCCGAAATAACAAAATCATGACCGCTCAAAAGTCCTCGCCGCCCCAGCGCGCTCCAAAGCCGCCCCGCGGCCCGCTCGCGCCGGAGCGCGTTGACGCCATCCTCAAGGCTCTCGACGAAGCCTATCCTGACGCCGTCTGCGCGCTGCACCACCGCACACCATGGGAGTTGCTCGTTGCCACGATCCTGTCCGCGCAATGCACCGATGTGCGCGTGAACATGGTCACGCCGGAGCTGTTCCGTCGTTTCCCTACCCCAGCGGCGATGGCCAAGGCCAAGCTCCCCGAGCTTGAGGAACTCATCAAGACCACCGGATTCTTCCGCAACAAGGCGAAGTCGATTCAGGGTGCGGCGAAGAAGATCACCGAGGAATTTGGCGGCCAGGTGCCGCAGACGCTGGCCGAGCTCATTACGATCCCTGGCGCCGCACGCAAGACGGCCAACGTCGTGCTCGGCGTATCCTTCGGAAAAGCCGAAGGTGTAGTCGTCGACACGCATGTCTTCCGCATTTCGCGCCGCTTGGAGCTTGCCAAAGGCGACACGCCGCAGGAAGTCGAGAAGGAATTGATGACCGTGTTACCCCAGGACCGCTGGATCAGCTATTCGCACCAGGTGATCCATCACGGCCGGCAGGTCTGCCTGGCGCGGAATCCTAAATGCGAACGCTGCAACCTCGAAACGTTGTGCCGGTCAAAGGATAAAACGTGGTGGAGTTAACGCAGCGGCGTTAGCGTGGTTGGCACACGCGCTGTCAACCCATCCTTGAACAAGGAATCTTCCTAAGCTCCTCAATTCAGACGCTTATCTTTCTCGCCAAACTTTGCAGATTAATTCCGTCTCAATTGCGAAAATGGCATCCGTGCAACCGCTCCGCCAAACCGAAGCCAGCACAAGGGGTACAATAAGCCGCACAAGTCCAGTATTTTCAACACATGCAAATTCCTTCCCTTTGTTTTCAAGCACTTATGCAAACAAAAACGCTAACCCTTTTGTTTCTAACACTTAGTTTCCAAAAAAATGAAATCGGCAAGACCAGCTTCAAATCGTTGAGAAGGCAGGCTCATTGATTGCGGATCTAGACCGGCGAGCGTAAATCTTTCCGGCAGAGGAATCTGCAAATAACTCCTGCCGGCAGAGCAATTTGGCTCGAACGCTTTCGCCTAACCCGCTGCAGCGCAGGAATTTAATTCCAGAAGCTACAG
>JASIJX010000557.1 GCA_030049955.1 Acidobacteriaceae bacterium | reverse complement strand
GGCCGGCTCTGGTCGAGCCACAGGCCCGAGCGCGCAATGCCGTCCACCAGCACCTGTACTACTTCAGGGCGGCCCTGAATCAAATCTTCGCGGGCCACGAGAATGCACGACATGTAGTTGGGCCAGTATTTGTCCGCGTAAAACAGAATGCGGCCGTATCCTCCCATTTCCGCCTGCGAGGGGAACGGCTCGCCCATCACGAAAGCGTCAATGGCTCCAGCCTCGAGGGCGCCCGAGACATCGGGCGGAGCCATCTCGACCATCTTCACGGAATCGGGCTTCATGCCGTACGCCTGCATCGCTCGAAACAGCAGCAACCTCTCGTCAGAGAACCGGCTGGGTATGGCGATTGTCTTGCCGCTCAACTGGCCGAAGTTGAAGATAGGTCCGTCTCGCCGAACTACTACGGCGCTTCCGTTGCGATGGCCGAGGTAAATGACCTTAATGGGCACGCCCTGCGCTGCGAGAGCGACGGCCATGGGCGCCACGATGAACGCGGCCTGAATTTTGTTGGCGATGAGCGCTTCTTTCAGTTCTGGAAACCCCTGGAACATGCGCGGCAGAAACATCTCGCCGCTTTCCGAGTATTTGGAGATGTAGTCGGTAACCGGACAGGTGAGCTGGCAGGTCACGGGAATATATCCGACGATGATCTTCCGTTTTGCGGGCGGCAGGTAACCGTTGAGTACGGCCGTCCAGTTGACGTTCAACCAGCCGTGGAGGCTGGTGATGACAATTAGCCAGGCAACAGCGACGGCAATGATCCTGTTACCGAGACTCCAGCTCTGCACGCGGATCGCGCTCTTAAGATTCACTGCGGAACCCCCAGCGGACGGGCTTGATGGTTTCCAGCCGGCGGAATAACACATCGAGGATCAGGCCAATCACTCCAATCAGGAGCATGGCTCCGACTACGAGGTCGTAGCGCTTGCCGGAGTTGCGCGAATCGATGATGAGATAGCCCAGTCCGGAGTCTACGGCGATCATTTCACCGGCAACCACGACAAGCCATCCAATGCCAAGCGCAATGCGCAGACTCACGAGAATTTGGGGCAGCGCCGCGGGAAAAACGACGCGTGCCAAAAGGTCCGGCGCGGTAAGCCCGAAGTTGCTCCCGGCGCGCCGGTAGATCAGCGGCACGCTTGCAACCGCGTCCACGCAGCTCACGACGATCGGAAAAAATGCTCCCAGAAAGACGAGGAAGATGGCGGCATCGTCGCCAACACCAAAGAAGAGAATTGCCACCGGGATCCAGGCGATCGGGCTGATGGGGCGAAGAATCTGAACCACCGGATTCACAATCTGGTTTAGCGCCGGATACCAGCCGAAGAGCAGGCCGAGCGGGATGCCGAGACCCAGCGCAGCAAAGTAGCCGATAGCGACGCGGCGAAGAGAATCGACGATGTCGTGATAAAGCAGGCCTCCCTCAACCAACTGCGTGAGCCCGCGCTCCACCTCACGCGGAGACGGAAAGACTTTAGTGCCCGTCCAGGTCACGGCGTATCGCCACAGCAATAGGAAGAGCGCCGTGGCCAGAATCGGCCACAGCCAGCGTTCCAACTTGTGTATGCTGTTGGAGTTGTTCATAGCCGGTGGGCCAATCCAATCTGTCCCAGGATGCCGTCGCGCAGCTCAAGATAACGCGGCGAACTGATGTCACGAGGATGGGGAACATCGATGGGAACAATCTGCTGGATGCGGCCGGGGCGCGCGCTCATGACAACAACACGGTCTGAAAGTTGAACTGCCTCGTCAATGTCATGGGTCACGAAGAGAATGGTTTTGCGCTCTGCATGCCAGATGCGCAGCAACTCACTGCGCATGATCATGCGTGTAATGGAATCGAGCGCACCGAACGGCTCGTCCAGGAACATCACGTCGGGATTGACCGCGAGTGCCCGGGCAACTTCAACGCGCTGCTTCATCCCGCCCGATAGCTCATGAGGGTACGATTTCCCAAAGCCCTCCAAACCTACCATCTTGATGTAATAGTCCACGCGCTGCGCGCGCTCGTTGCGCGAGAGCTTGCTCAGACCAAAGCCGATGTTCCCCTCGACAGTGAGCCAGGGAAAAACACCACGCTCCTGGAAGACGAAGATGCGGCGCGGATCAGGTCCGCGGACAATCTCGCCGTCGATGAGGATCTTTCCCCTGGTTGGCGCCAGAAAGCCGGCCATCGCGCTCAGCAGCGTCGACTTGCCGCAACCAGACGGGCCTAGCAGACACACAAACTCCCCGTCGCCGACCTCAAGGTCAATGTTTTCGAGCACCGGCAGCGTTTTCCCGTCGCGCTGGAAGGCCATGCTGACGTCTTCGGTCCGCAGCTTGACTCTGAGCCCAGATGCCGGGATTTCGGCCGTGGCGGCGGCTCTCGTAGTTGTAGACATCACGCCTTCTCCTCAAATCCCCACCGCAACGCGTTGGCGCGCTCCAGCGAGTGCACTCCGTTGTCAAGCAGCAGCCCGACAACCCCGATGATGACCATGCCGGCCACAACAAGGTCGTAGCGATTCCCCGCATTGCGAGCGTCCACGATCAAGAAACCGAGGCCTGAATTAACCGCGATCATCTCCGCAGCCACCACCACCAGCCATGCAATCCCGAGTGTGATGCGCAGGCCTGTCATGAGACGCGGAACAATAGCCGGAAAGAGAATTCGACGCATAAGGACAATCGGGGAAAGGCCGAAATTGCGCCCCGCGTTGATATACACCGCAGGCACGCTTTGCACCGCGTTAATCACTGCCAGGAGCAGGGGCAGAAAACAGCCGACGAAGATCAGAAAGACCGCTGCGAGATCTCCCACGCCAAACCAGAGGATAGCGATCGGAATCCAGGCGAGGGGTGAGATCGGGCGAAGAATCTGCAGGATGGGGTTGAGCGCCATCTCCGCGCGCCGGTACCAGCCCACCGCAAGACCCAGCGGCACCGCTACGAGGACCGCCAGAAAAAATCCCCACGTCACGCGGAATACTGAAGCGACAGTATATTTAACAATCAGCCCGTGGGGTACAAGGTCGGCGATGCCGTGGGCCGTTTTCCAGGGACCGGGCATCAACTGGCCCGGATGCCGCGTGACGGCCAACTGCCACGCGCCCAGCAATACGAGAATGAAGATAGCTGGCTTCAGCCAAAGGTACATTTTCAAGGCGGTTTACCGGTATTCGGTTCTCCAATTGTGGCAGGAAACCGCTCAGACACGTCAAATGCCCGTGAGCGCGATCACCGCGAGTTTAAGCGCACCGCTCTAACTACGCCTCATCCGAAAGTTGGAGATCGTATCGCTCCGCCGGTGCTACTTCCTGGCTGTTTGACCGGAACTCCAGTGATATACGAACTCCACATATCCGAACTGCATGTTCTTGTCTTCCGGATAAACCGCTGCAACCACCGACTTGCCCTGGGCATAGGCATAGTAAAAGTTGATGTTGATGTTCTTCGTAGTCTGCCAGTCCGCGCTGATATCGGGCACGGATGCAAGCGAAGTATGCCCGTTTGCGGGGTGCGCGGAAAAACCGAAGGACTTGTTGTCGAAGGCGCCCCCACCCGAGTACCAGAGATCTTGTCCCGAGGTAAGCTGCAGCCAGTGCAGGTCGGAGCGGAGCGCGACTTGCTTTACCGGCTTCTCGATCACCTGCACAAATTCGTCCGTGCTGTTCATCAGGTTGTAGAACGGCAAGCGCGCGTAGAGGCGCGGAGTGGGAAGCAACTGGAAGAACGTGTTATGCGTGCCGTCTGACGGATTGTTGTCGCCGGTCGAACGGAACCAGCCTCCGCGGAACCATGGTGCCGCAGCCTGCTTTCCAAAGCGGTATCCACCTTCAAGGGCGGCGGCTCCGGCTCGCTGATCCAATACCCCCCAGCGGCCGTTTTGCAGAGCGCCCCAAAAAAGAAAATCAAACTGGCCGGAACCGGCCGGAACGACCGCTGTGAGATTGCCGCCATAGGTGCCAATCCGAATGTTAGAGTGCTCTGCAGTACGCACCGCCAAGGGGCGATTGTCCGTCTTTACGACGCCCGTACGTCCGTCGTGATAACCGATAGCAAAGGCGCGCCAAAGCACGTGGTCCCGCGCCTCAGGGTGAGTCAGGGACAGATATTGGGCGTCGACGTTCAGCTCCGGATTGCCGTTCATGTTGAAGACGCCCTGATCGCTCCGGGCTGCCATTGCAGCCACGTTCCAGCTGCCAAGCTGCCACTGCCCATCGAGTCCATCCAGGCTGCGTTCCGCGTTGATGAAGCTGAAGTTGCTGATCAGGCGATTTGACGTGCGGTTGTCCTGCAGCCAAGCCAGGGTGGGATTTTTAGGTTTCGTCTCCTGACCGTCAAAGAATTCGAATCGGCCCACGCGAATGGTCTTGCCTTCGCCGTCGAACCGCACAAAACCCTGTTTGAAAAATGCGGCGACAGGATAAGCGTTGTTGCCGTTCGAAGCATAGTAAGTTCCGCCCAGACCCAGCTGGCCCTGCGCAGTGACCGCCGAAACTGCGTTGTCCGGCGCGTCCAAAACGGTTGGCTGTGCGAGTTCGAGTTCCCAGTCCCAGCGATGAAGATGCTGGGTCATCCCCAGCCGCTGCAATGTCTGCACGTAGGCATAGCTGCTCTCATAGGGCGGCGCAGCGAACCACTGCCACGCATCCATGCGGGTCCGGTCGTAGACAAAGACATTGACGGGCGGCTTGTCTGCGGGTGCGGATTGGGCTACAGCGCCAGGAAGGGCCAGCATTACAACTGCGGCCAACAGCAGGCACGCCGTGCGAGAAAAGATACGGCGCGTGCTACCGGCGCCTGTCCAAAGGGAATTCATCAGCAGTCTTGACCTCCAAAGAATCTCTGACCTAGGCGCGTGGAGAATGTACTGCCATCACGCGCTTAGGGGTTTGCCGCTCGAGTTTGCTGCTACTTCACCTGCCTGCAGTTCTGCTAAGTATTAGCTGTGTGTACTTTAGCGAGAACGAGGCACGGTTTGCATGAGAGCTTCGGAGGAATCATGACTCGTCCGAAAGGTGGAGAAACCGGCAATGAGCCTGGCGCGGTGTACGGGCAGGTGGGGATAGGGCAGGTTGGCATATCCGCTCTCAAAATCGCCGTAATCGAGCTGCTGCCGCGTACACTGGAGACATTCGATCCCCGGAGGCAATGGCGATGGATCACTACATAGAGCGGGTCGTCGACCTTACCGACCCGGGAGCGAATCAGCTCTTTAATGTCACGGTTGAGGAGGCCGTTGCGCGTTTGCACACGGGCAATCCCGGCGCAGTTCGCGGGATTCATGGATCGTTTACCCTTGTTGCCCGTGAGGGGAAGACGGTGAGAATGGCGCGCTCGCTCGATCGCCCGATGCGATACTTCCTGGCGAAGCGCCAGGAGGGCCCCGTGCTCGTTGTGGCGCAACGCATTGACGCGATCCGTAACTGGCTGGCAAGCGAGGGTCTAGCGGGGCAGTTTCATCCGAGCTACACGCGCATGGTGCCGGCACATTACATCGTGGAACTTCAATTGGTGGGTTGTCCGGACCCTGATCCGACCTACACACGATTCTTCACGCCGGCATCTGGCTCGTTGCCGGCAGATCTGGACGAGATCGGAAGAGCCTATATCGGAGTGCTGGCGGAAGAAATTTCGCAGTGGCTGCAGCGCGTGCCGCAGCAGGAGCCGATCGGCGTTTGTTTCTCGGGCGGAATTGATAGCGGCAGCGTGTTCCTGACAACATATTTCGTGATGCAGCGGCTGGGAATGAGCCTGAGCCGGCTGAAGGCCTTTGTGCTGGATTTGGGCCGCGGCCCGGACGTGGAGCAGGCGCGAGCATTTCTGGATGCGGCGGGGCTGGGACTGTTCCTGGAGCCCATCGAAGTAGACCCTGCGGCGTTGAACACGGACGAAACGATTCGAATCGTAGAAGATTACAAGTCGCTGGATGTGGAATCGGCCACGATGGCGGTGGCGCTGTGTCGCGGTATTCGCGAGCGGTATCCGGATTGGAAGTATCTCCTTGACGGAGATGGTGGCGACGAGAACCTGAAGGATTATCCGATTGAGGAAAATCCGGA
>JASIJX010000556.1 GCA_030049955.1 Acidobacteriaceae bacterium | reverse complement strand
CCGCCGATCACGGAGAACTCATAAGCCAGCATGAGGCCGGCCGAGTGGCGATGCTTTGCCGCGGGCAATCCGTATTCCACGTCGAGCAGGATGGAGGAAGCATAGCGCGTAATAACTGCGGTGACGTGCTCCTTGAATTCGGTCACGACGGCGGGATCAACGTCCTGCTTGCCCTGAGCGCTGGCGATGCCGTGACGGATGATGCCGCGCTGGTCGAGAGCGAGGGCGGCAACTACGCCGCGCTTGTCGGAGATTGCTTTAAGGCCGGCCAGCTTACCTGGCGTGAGACGAAACGACATGTGCACTCCATAGTCGGGTTGCGGTATTTTGGCCGAGCCTTTTGCCGTTGGAGCGACGCCGGCCGCGGGAAAATTTGTGGCGTGATGCTTTGGAAATGTTCCGGCGACAATGGCCTGAGCGTGAAGCAGCAAAGAAGCTTTATGTCAATCGATTATAAACGATCAAGCTTCGCCGCACTGAGCAATGCAAGTGCAGGCGACAGAAATATTCGACCAAGCTTTGGTGCTGGCAATTGCCGACAGCCTGCGACAAAAAAGCTCCGAACGCAGTTGCATGCGCCCGGAGCGGTTGAAATGAAACAACTACCAGCTAAGTTTCAAGGCGAGCTGTGTGTATCGCGGCTTGTTGCTCTGCCCGCCTCCTGTGGTTGCTCCGATCTGGCCGGCATACTGGTTGATTCCGTTGTAGGCCCCGCCAGAGAATACCGGGTGGTTGAAAGTGTTGAAGGTGTCGCAGCGGACTTGGAGCTTCATTCTTTCGCGAATCGTAAAGTTCTTGGTCAGATTCGAGTCGTCGAGGATATTCCAGGCTTCGCGAATGTCGTTCAGGTTCATGTTGCTGTATGGATTGGCTCCATAGCTGGGGATTTGGATGAAATCCGGCTGCGAACAACCGAATGCCTGTGCCTCGGCCGATTCTGTGATAGCGCCGGTTTCGGCATTCGTGTTCCAGTAGCAAGGTGCGTACCACTGCAGGTTGTGGTTCGCTGTCCAGAAAGGTTTGATCTTGGCGCTGTGCACATAATCCCATCCACTTGGCATCGGGTAAGGTGCACCTGACTGGAAGCTCGGCATGGAAGCGAATTCCCAACCGCCGAGGAACCCATCTACGAGACGGTTCATGTTGCTGAAGAATTGGCGATTCCGGCCCACCGGCAGATCCCACACCATGGAGATGGTGCCGTTCTGGGTTCTGTCGAGGGAGTCGAGGCTGCGGTAGGGAATCAGATAGTTGTTGTCAGCCCATCCTCCCGCATCCATCAGTTTGGACCAGGTCCAGGTGCCGTGGATTGTGAGTCCTTGAGACCATCTGTGCTGATAGGTGAATTGCAGTGAGTTATACCAGGAGCGCTCGCCATTCCACTGGTATTCCGTGACGCCACCGAATGCGCCGCCGAGAGCCTGAGTCCAGTTGAGTGCCTGGCGCGTTGTCTGCCCGTAAGGAGTGGATCCGGCAAAGGCCGCTACGTGATAGTAGGGGTTTGGCACGTAGCCGTAGATGGCTGTTGGGTCCTGCGAGTAGGTGTCGTCGCAGACTTCATGTCGGCCGCCCATCTGCACGTTGCACTGGGCCTCGGCTGCACCCGACCAGTGATCGATATTCTGGCTGGTTTCATTATTGGGTGCTCGATTGCCCACATAACTCAACTCGAACATGTCGTTGCGGGTGAGTTGCTGCTCGATGCCGATGGAGAACTGCCAGACGTTGGGAATCTGGAAGTTCGGGTTGAGATAAGACTGTCCGTTGCCCATACCGGTGAGCAACCCGAGCGAAGAACCCGTCGGCTGCGTAACGCTGGGAAACGGATCCGACAGGTTGCCGCCATAGCAGCAGCTAGTGGCCGCGTTCCAGTTGATGGGAGTGAGGCCTCCATCCGGGCTGTTCGTGAGGTTTGTGCTGGAACTAAAACCGCTCAGGCTCGGGAAGGCATCCGTCTGCTGGAACATCTCACCGACTCCTCCGCGGATCACCAAGTCATTGCGTATCGCATAGGCAAATCCAACGCGAGGCTGGATCTCTCCCAGATTGGTGGAGTACACCCGGCGCGGATTTCCGTTTACTCCCAGGAAGGTAACACCCCCGAGATCGTGGATGGGTGCGCCGGTTGCCAAGGTTGTCGTGGCCAGCATCGAGTCCACTGGATTGACGGTGGTGGTGTTGAAGGCGTAGTCGGCGCGATTGTGACGCTCCACGTAATAGGGCTGCAGGTCGTAGCGAATGCCCAGATTGAGCGTCAGTTTCGACGTGAGTTTCCAATCGTCCTGCGCATAGGGCGCATAGTACTTGTTTGAATAAAACGCCGTCGATCCGATGTTGTCAGAGCCGCTGGACGGCAGGCCCAGAAGCATGGAAGCGATGGCGTTCCCTTCTGTGTTTTCGTTGCCGGTATAGTCGCTTCCCGAACCGCAGGACCAGCAATTCTGGGTCCACTGCTGGTTGAACGAGACGCTCGAATCGGTGCCCGCATTCTGCACAATGGCATATTGGCCCGCACGGAAATCCAGCCCGATGTGAAATGTATGTCGGCCCTTGACCCACGTAATGCTGGGAAACAGATTGAGGGCATCGGTGGTGGTAAGACCGTTTCCGGTTCCGCCGCTCAGGTTGGTAAAGCCGCTGGGCTCGAATCCCGGCATCATTGACAGTCCGCCCATCTGAGACGTCATGGAACTTGGCCAGCCAATCGAAGTCAGATCGAAGCCCGTAGGAGCGACGCCGGCAATTTCAGCCTTGACATCGACGCCGGCCTGGAGGTTGAGAATCAGGTTGGGAGAAAAGGTGTGGACCCACTGGGCGGCGAAGGTGTGGGTGCGATCGCCAAGGGGATCTTCGCCGTAGCCGGCCGGTCCGCTCAGAATGCCGTTGCTGATGTCGGTTTCGTAGCGCTCCCAATATCCATACCGGAGCGTGTATTTGTCTCTCTCCGTGGGTGCCCAGTCGAGCTTCATGAGCGCGTTGCGGTATCGGTCGACTGTCGGTTCCTGCGCATAGTAGTTTTGCTGCCAGGGAGTGCCAGTTGTTCCCGGTTGATTGGGCGCGGGATAATACGAAAGGAGCTTCTGCGCCACCGGATTGATCATGTATCCAGGTATCTGGTTATTTTGAAATGGCTGGCGGCAGGTCTGCGACTTGCCGTTGACCGTGCAGCTGTAAGTGTCATACGGGTTATAGATGGTGACCGGCGCGCCGTTATAGGTTAGGTTGCTGAAGTCGCCATTCACCCAATCACCGCAGGTGCTTGCCGTGCACGGAACACTGGTATCCGCGTATGCTGGCTCAACCTCATTCCAGTTCTCATACTGCGCAACAAAGAAGAGCTTATTGCGTCCGTTGAATACCTTGGGAAGAACTACCGGGCCGTCCAGTTCCGCTCCATACTGATCCAGCTTGTGCTGAGGCGTCGCGTACAGTGCTGTCTTTGTCGGGTTCAGCACCTTTTCTGCGTCGTTGACCCACCAATTGGCATCCAGCCAAGTGCGGCGCGCGTATTCATAGACGTCGCCGTGAATCGCGTTAGTTCCGGACTTAAGGTCCATGTCGATGGCCCCGCCGCGGGTTTGTCCATACTCTGCGTCGTAGGGGTTGGTGACGATCTTGAAATCCTGAACGGCATCGTCGGGAGCCACGTAGCCGCCGTTGGTGTGGCCGCCATTCTGGGGCCGCGGCGTCTGGTCGGGCTGGCCGTCCATCATGATTTCCGTGTTGTAGTTGCCGCTGCCGTTGATATCGAGATTGGTCCACACCTGCCCGTCAAACGGGCGCTGCCAGATGAGGTTGCCATTCCAGAGGACCGACGAATTTAACCGGTCGAGCATGACGGGATTACGGCCATTGAGCGGCAACTCCGTCACGCGCGTATTTTCTACTTCTTCTCCACGTGTGGCGTTCCCCTTATCCAGCAGCGCCTCGGCCCCATTGACGACGATTGACGCGGCTGCCGACCCCACCGAGAGCGTGATATTCACGACCGCATCCTGGGCCGCCTGCAACTCGACATTCACCCGGTTCTGCGTCGTGAATCCGGCCGCACTGACGGAGATGGTGTACGTGCCGGGGATCAGGTATGGAACTGTGTACAGGCCGTCCGTGTTTGTTTTGGTCGCTGACTGCACGTTTGTGGCCTGGTTGCGAATGACCACCTGCGCTCCCTGAACGACGGCGCCGGTCGCATCCGTGACGTGCCCGGAAAAGGTTGCGTTCTGGGCTCGCAGAGCAACCGGCGCGAAGCCCGCTATGAGCATGCCTAGCAAGGCTCCGCGAACGACCGTCCTGAGCCTCCTGATGTGTTGCATTGTGCCTCCTTGATTGGTGTTCATCTCTGGAAACCCGTCCTGTAGCAAAGCTGCGGGGGAACTGTGAGAGATCGGTCTCTCGGCTTGTTCTTAAAAAAGCGGTCTCTGCGCATACTGCTGCCGGGGAACCATCCTCTCCGATACCCGACAGAGTGAACGAAGGACCGCTAGTTAAAGTCCGATGAAGATTCTAGTTTTCCGTGATGAGGCTTCGTCAACGTTAAATATCGAATTAACGCTCTCTTTATCGTGTTGATAATAGAATTGTTACGTGCGCAAGTTTGATCTACCCGTAGCCGTTAACCGTAGAGTCACGTTAGAATTGGGAACAACTAGCTTGGCAGGTGCAGATGGATCCCCTCGCTGATCACGAAGCGGTTCTTACTCAAATAGTGGAATCAGACGGGGCACTGCAGCAACTGAACGAACATCTGCAAGAGATCATCGAGGGTAGCGCATTCAGCGGAAGTGACCGGTGTAGGCAATTCTTGCTGTATGTCGTACGCCAAGCGGTGGCCGGAAACTTTAACTCATTGAAAGAACGAGTGATAGGTGTCGAGGTCTTCGGCAGGTCACCGAATTACAATTCCAGCGAAGACGCAATTGTTCGAGTGACCGCTAGCGATGTGCGTAAGCGCTTACACCAACATTATTTAAAAAATGGTTCCGCAGGTTTTCGCATCAGCCTGCCCATCGGATCGTACGTTCCGGAGATTACTGCAACTTCTGAGGTGATGGCGAACCATTTTGTTCGCGGGAAGCGATTTCAGACCGATTCGCCCGCATTTCATGGGGGCGGCGAGACACCCAAACAGGCAACTCCAGCTCCGGGAGTCACTCGTACGTCGGCTGCCGCGGTTCCTGTTATTGCCAACCCAGAGACCGTGTTCTTTAAGGGCCGGCCTCGACCGCGATCTCTTCTGCTGGTGATTGCGGTACTGGCTGCACTATCGATTCTGCTCAATTTCGTGCTGTGGCGCATTTCCAGAAAAGATACGTTGGGCAGCAAGGCTCCGGCGCTTTCAGTACTTCCGTGGTCCGCGTTTTTCCGTTCACCCCATTCCACGCACATCATCACCAGCGATCCCGCAGCCGTTATGATTCAGACGGTCACCGGGAGCCGTATATCGCTTTCGGACTATGTGAATCAGAAATACATTCCAGAGCATAGTTCCCTGTCGCCGGAATCGAAGGAAATTCTCCTAAGTGCTCTACAGCAAGACTGGACCCCGCCTGGCGACGTTCGGATCGCTGTGAGTCTTGCTGAACTGGCGCAGAGCGCTTCAAGGACGATCAGCGTGCAACCGGCTGTCAAAACCAGAGCTTCGGACCTCAAGACCGACGACAACTTCATTCTTCTGGGAAGTCCGAGATCGAATCCTTGGGTCTCGTTATTTAATGACAGACTGGATTTCCAGTTTTTCACTCCACAGGGTACCCAGAATGAAGAGATTCGCAACATTCATCCGCGGCAGAACGAGCAATCGATCTATATCCCCACGACCGGCACAGCCGGCGAATCGTACGCCATCGTAGCTCTTGTTCAGAACCCTGATCAGGCTGGCCAGGTTTTAATACTGGCTGGTGCAACAGGCCAGGGGACCGACGTCGCAGGAAAATTTGTCACGGATTTGCCCCGCCTTTCACTGGCTTTACAGAATTGCGGAATCTCGTCTTCTGGCCCGGTCAAGAATTTTGAATTTCTGTTGCGCGTGAGTGTGATGGCTGGTTCTTCGCGCGGATTTGATGTCGTGTCCTGCCACGTCCTGCCCGGAAATTCAGCGCAGTAAGATTTCCGCAGCCGCCAAGTCGCCGGTAAGTTCTTTTCGGCAGCAATTCCTATCGGGAGCATCCGGGCAAGTTTTTTCACTTCTGCGATCCTCACAGTTCGCGGAGGGTCGACGGTGCCGGGAGAACGCGTATGCTGGCCCTCTTTGCGCCCAGCGCGGAGTGGCGTGCTTCGACGCGGATGATGCCGGTGCGGTCTGGCACTGTTCTAATCCAAACGGCGCCTGCGCCGCCGTTGTCGTCGAGCGAGAACGGATTGTCGCCGACAATGACACCGGGGCCTTCGATGCTGAGAGCAACCTGCCCGGTGGCGAAGGCGCGCGGCGCGCCATGCTTATCGACGACGGCGAAGGCGAGACGCGTGGCGTCAGAACCGTCGGCTTCGAGCTCGGCATCGTCCGCGGCAAGCCAGAGTTGGTCGGCGGAGGGATCGGAAGAGAACGAGCGCGATAGGGCACGATTAGACCCGATGTAGCCGTCAATACGAAGTTCGGGATGCAGTTCGGATTGGCCGGCGTGGTCGAGCGTCAGGTCAGCGAAGAATGGCGCGTGCTTCAGGTGCGGATAATTGGCGCGATCGGGATGCAGCGTTGCGTGGTGCTTGCCGTCGAGGAAGAGTTCGAGCCGGTCACAATTGGAAAAGATCGCTGCTTGCTCGCCTGGGCCAGAAGGAGTTTTCGGGCCGAAGTCCCAGTAGAAATCCGGCTCGATGACGGGCCGTACCGCCGAATCGCACTGCGCGAGATAAAACGAAGCGCCCAGCTTGGGGATACGGAATACGTCGGCGATGCCCGGGCACTTGACGACGTTGTGCGCGTTCATCAGGCTGGCGTAGTCGAAGGCGCACCAGGCGATGGCGCCGGCGATGCGCGGATGCTCTGCGGTGCGGCTGTGCGCCTGTGCGTGGAAGATGGCCTGGTCGGTTTGCTGCGTGAGATCGCCGGCGCGCCGATAGGTCACGTCAAAGTAGCGGCCCTTACGGTAATCAAACTGACCGACTGTTTCGGTGATCAGATAAGGGAATCCCTCGACTGGGTCGAGAATCCCCACCTTGCCCACCGGATCGGCGTGGTAGTCATCATAGGCGAAGACATCCTGCGCCCACTCCTGCTGCCAGTTTTTGCGCGAATCCGGAGTCATAGTGCCGGAGGTGGGCCGCGAGTCGTCGAGCGAGTGCGCGAGAGCGCGCGTCTGGCGGTAAAGCTCCGGATCGTTGTGCGATTCGTTGATGCGCACGCCCCATATGGCTACGGAGGGATGATTGCGGTCGCGGCGGATCATCTGCTCCACGTCGCGGATGGCAAGCTTGCAGAAGCTGTCGTCGCCGATGTACTGCCAGCCGGGCAGCTCTTCCCACACCAGGATGCCGAGCTCGTCGCAGGCCTCGAGGAATGCTTCCGACTGCGGGTAATGCGAGCAGCGCACGATGTTCACGTTGAACTGATTGCGGAGGATCTCGGCGTCGCGGCGCAACAGGCGGTTGGGCGCGGCGAAGCCAAGATAAGGAAACAGCTCGTGGCGGTTGAGGCCGAAGAGTTGCAGGCGGCGGCCATTGAGGTAGAAGCCATCGAGTGCGAAGCGCGCCTCGCGCAGGCCGATGCGGGCGGCATAGCGGTGAAGTGGCCGGCCTTCGGTTTCAAGCGTGACTTCAAGCTCGCACAGATGCGGATGATCGACGTCCCACAATTGCACGTTGCCGAGGTTGGCCAGCACGAACTGGATCTCCTGATCGGGCTTTCCAATCTGGGCATCGTGCGTCGTGGTGGCGACAGTTCTGCCTGACTGGCGGAGCACGGCCGTCAGGCGGACATTTGCGCCGGTCTGGGATCCGGTGAGGGAGCCGGAGTCGATAAGGCAGGTGACGTCGATGTGCCGGTTGGCGTTGAGCACGTTCACCGGCTTGGCGAAGACTTCGCGGAGGAAGATCTGCGGCACAGCGCGCAGCTCTACCTGGCCATTGATGCCGCCGGGGAGCAGGTAATCGACCGACTTTGGGCCGCGCGGCGAGCCAGAGGGCGGGCAGTTGGCCCAGCGGGCATCGACTTCGAGGGCCAGCACGT
>JASIJX010000079.1 GCA_030049955.1 Acidobacteriaceae bacterium | reverse complement strand
TTGTAGTAAAGCGGCTCCTGCCCCACGGCGTAAGGGAAGCTCATGGGCAGCTTGCCGCTGGGCGAAACATCGCCGTAGAGTACGCGCGCGATGGCTGTGCCTGCCTCGGTGCCGGGAAACCACGTTTCGACAATCGCCTGGACGTGCTGCGCGGCCCAGGTTAGCACCAGCGGCCGGCCGGAGAAGACGAGCAACACAACAGGCTTTCCGGTGGCGACAATACGTTCGAGCAACTGCTGCTGATTGCCGGGCAGATCGAGATAGGCGCGCGAGCCGGCTTCGCCGCTCATGGCTGCAGACTCACCCAGCGCCATGATCACCACGTCCGCGGAGCGCGCGGCCTGCACGGCGGCGTCAAATCCAGCGTCAGAGTCCGAAAGAATCCCTGTTCCCTGGGCGTAGGCCACTGAACCACCCGCAGCCGCGGCGCGCTGCTCAAGTGCGGCGCGGATGGTTACGATATCGGAGTTGCGGTATGCGCCGCTCGATGAGCCGAGCATCTCGACCGGATTGTCGGCGAGCGGGCCGATGAGTGCGATCTTTGTATTTGCGGCAAGAGGCAGCGTAGGACGGTTTCCGTTGCTTGTGTTTTCGAGCAGCACCAGGGACTCTTCGGCGGCACGCAGAGCAAGCTCGGCGTGGGCCGGCGTGATGGAGCTGACCACGGGCCCGGCGGGATAGGGATGGTCGAAGAGGCCGAGCGCAAACTTGACGCGCAGTACGCGGCGGACGGATTCGTCCACCTGAGCCATGGATATGCGGCCGGAGCGGATGAGACCAGGGAGTTCCGCGTCGTACAGGTGCGACATCATGTCAACATCAACGCCGGCGTTGAAGGCTTTTTCCGCCGCAGTTGCGGGATCAAGGGCGATGCCGTGGTGCATCAGCTCCATGATGGCGGTGTAGTCGCTTACTACAAAGCCATTGAAGCCCCATTGCTTGCGCATCACGTCGTCGATGAGGTAGTGGTTTGCTGTTCCTGGCACACCATTGAGCGCATTGAACGAACTCATTACCGTGGCCGCGCCCGCTTCTACCGCTGCTTTATACGGCGGCAGGTACGTCTGAAAAAGGCGGCTCTCGCTCATGTCTGTTGTGTTGTATTCGCGGCCCGCTTCCGCGGCGCCATAGGCGGCAAAGTGCTTGACGCAGGCAGCTACGCTCGATGGATTGGCCAGTGAGTCGCCCTGGTAACCGCGCACATACGCGCGCGCCATCGCGGAGCCGAGATACGGGTCTTCGCCTGCGCCTTCGACGGATCGGCCCCAGCGCGCGTCGCGTGAAATGTCGACCATGGGCGAGTAGAACCAGCGGATGCCGGCGCTCGAGGCCTCTTCGGCGGCCATGCGCGTTAATTGCGTTACCAGGGCGGGATCGAAGGTTGCTCCGAGCGCGAGTGGCACGGGATAGATGGTGCGGTAGCCGTGGATGATATCGGCGCCGAACATGAGCGGTATGTGCAGCCGGCTCTTTTCCACGGCGGCATGCTGGTAGGCGCTCATCTGGCTTGCGCCGGAGACGTTCAGCATGGAACCCATGCGTCCTGATGCGGCCAGTTGCATTGGATCGAGACGATACTGCGCCTGGGGGTTCGCGCCAAATTGTGCCTGATCGGCGACGGTGACCGATGCGGCGCCGGCGGTGTTGTACTGCACAAGCTGGCCCAGTTTTTCCTCAAGCGTCATCCTGTGCACCAGGTCGTCTACGCGGTGCTCGATTGCAGACGACGCCAGTTGCGGGTTGGAGGGAGCAGCCTGAGTGTGGCGCACAGGGCCAGTTTGCGCGGCAGCGGCTGAAAAAGCCAGCGCGTAGAAAAACGGCAACACAAGTGACGCACGACAGGTGAATTGATTCACGATTCCTCCGCTCTTTAGATAGCGTAGTCGAATCTTTCGGGCTGAAAGCATCGTCGGTCTCTTCATTGGATTGCTTAGTAAGCCTTCTGCGCTGTTCAGCTTCAGATTACGACCATGAATGTGCGATCAGATGGCTGAGCGCGCGCACGACGACGCCCGCTGCATCAGGCCCGGGTGAATTGATTTCGCCATACCACGGGGCTGGTGCGTTATTGAGCCATGGTGGCTCGGCATCCCACTCCGCTTTCGGGATCAGGTAACCGATTTCGTCGTTGCCCAGGCCGAGGATGAACTGTTCGCGAGTCTTGAGCTGTGCGCGCAGAACCGGCTCGAATGGCGCCCGTGGGTAATCGGCGCCGGGTAGGTGCGCGATTCCGCCATTCACCAGCTCAGGATAGATTTCCCCGGGGACGGTGACGATTTCCGCCACTGGAGCTGCGCCGGATAGGAGTTGCACGTAATCAACTTCGGTGCGAATGTCGTGGCCGGTGGCGACGGGTACGCGGCCTATGTTTGGCAGGTCGCGCACTTCAGTGTCTGCGTCTAACTTGCCGCCGGTATAAAGCGGGCGGCGTGCGCCGAAGACGCCGGCAGCGTGAGCTGCGCGGAACAGAGGGTTTTCGAGGGGAATGAATACGCTCTCGCTGCGGGCCGATAAGGAATCGATATCTGCGGCGTGGCCGTGCCGGAGGGCTCGTTCTGCAAGCTGTCCAACTTGATTGCCCAGCAGTTCAGCCTTGCGCCAGGTTCCGTCCTGAGCTGCCTGGCCGGTTTCCGGATCGGGCAACGAGACTTCGCCAAGCGGCGATACCTTGCCGATGGCGCCAGAGAAAAACAGCGCCATTCCGCCGAAGCGCTTCTCAACATAGTCGCGTACCCAGTACGGGTAGTCGCAAGTGATCTGGGTGTTCTTGCGTCCGAGCACTTCCGGATGATCGCTCCAGTTCACAAGCGTGGCGATGGTCTGCCCGCTTGACCGTGCCGCCACACGAATTACGAACAGATACGGGTCCTTCACAATCGGTGGCCGGTCCACTCCTTGGAGAAGCGCGAGCAGTGGGTGATCGTCGCGGCCGAATTCCAGACGCGCCGGTCGCATGGCGCGCAGTGCAGTCGCTGCCGTCGCGGCAATGCGCTGCTCTGCCCAGCGCAGGTATTCGGAGTCAACCCCTGTAATCAGTGGACGTGGGCCGTAGAGGCCAAGCGTGTCAGGCCCGGCATGAGTGTGCGTGGCGGCGACGATCAGCAGCGCATTCGAGCGTGTCTGTTGCGCGAACGCGCGGCGCACCGCGAGCACGTCTTCGTAAAAAAGTCCGATGAGATCGACGGAGCAGAGAACAACCGACTGACTGCCGGCGGAGAGCGCGAGGCAGCGCGCGGTCAGATCGTCGTGGACGCCGCTGGCGATGCGGTTGTGACCAAAGCCGGCCAGGTAGACAGGGTGATCCGATGCGAGCCGTGGCGTGATGACAGCCTGCGCCGCGCCCGCTTCAAGGCCGCGAGCGCACGCGAGCGCAGTGCCGGCCAGCCAGGCAAGAGCAACGATTCCCAGGCGCTGCAAGAAAGCCACGCTCTCAATGTACATGGCGCGGATCGAAGGTGTTGGTAAGTAGGCGCATGTCCAGATGAAAAATCTGCCCGGGACATTTGTAGGGAAGGCCGGGTATTATTCCGGTAAAGCACATTTGAGATTCTGATTGTGCGGCCGGTTATTTCGGCGCGGGCGAAGGGGAAACTTTGAACAGCACGACGATTGGCTTGCTCATTCTCATCCTGGCTGGCGTAATGAATGCCAGCTTTACTTTGCCAATGAAGTACACGCGCCGCTGGGCGTGGGAAAACACATGGCTGGCGTATACGATTTTTGCCCTCCTGGTGTTGCCGCCGGTGGTAACGCTGGCTAGTGTGCCTCACCTCGGCGCGGTGTATCACTCGGCGCCGGCGGGGATCGTGCTTGAGGTGGCCGCTTTCGGCGCCGGTTGGGGCGTTTCGCAGGTCTTCTTCGGTCTTGCAGCCGAGTCGATTGGAATCGCGCTTACCTTTTCGCTTGTGCTGGGAAC
>JASIJX010000555.1 GCA_030049955.1 Acidobacteriaceae bacterium | reverse complement strand
ATTCCCCGCTCCGGTGCCGCAGAGGATCGCCGATGATCGCATACCTGCGCGGCAAACTCATTTATAAGCAGCCCGGCCAGGCTGTTGTCGAGGCCGCGGGCGTCGGGTACGACGTGGCCATCTCCGTGCCCACGTTCACCGCGCTGCCTTCGGTGGGCGCTGAGGCTGCGCTGCACATTTACACGCAGGTGAGCGCCGACCAGATCGCGCTCTTCGGATTTCTCGACCGCGAAGAGAAACGCCTGTTCGAGCGGCTCATCACGGTGAGCGGCGTGGGGCCGAGGCTGGCCATCAAAATTCTCAGCGGCCTGAACTCCGAGCGCGTGATTCAGGCCCTTCGCGGACAGGATCACGCGCAACTCACGCGCATTCCCGGCGTGGGCAAAAAGCTCGCCGAGCGCCTCGTCGTCGAGCTCAAGGACAAGCTCGAAGACTTCGCCGTCGCGCCTGTGCACGCTGGTCCGCATGGAGCGGCCGTCAATGACGTGCTCTCGGCGCTCATCAATCTCGGCTACCAGCGGCCCGCTGCGGAGAAGGCCATCGAGCAGGCCATCGCGAAGGATGAGGCGCTCGCCGGGGATTTCGATGGACTGTTTCGCGGCGCGCTGAAGGTGATCCGGTAGACTTCTTTCCATGGCGACAAAACAGAAACCCGCGCCGACAGCAGCCGTTCCTTACTTTCGCCCCGAGGCGCTTACTTTCCTGCGCAACTTGAAGCGGCATAATGACCGCGATTGGTTCCAGCCACGCAAAGCGCAGTTCGAAGCGGAGCTGAAGGAGCCAATGCTCGCCATCATCCGCAAGGTGATGGACGCGATGATGGACTTCGCGCCGCAGTTCGTGCGGCAGCCGGAGAAATGCCTGTTCCGCATCTATCGCGACACGCGCTTCTCTGCCGACAAGCGGCCCTACAAAACGCATGTTGCCGCATGGTGGTCGCATCAGGGGCTTGAGAAAACCTCCGGCGCGGGCTATTACTTCCACGTCAGCGGCAGCGAAGTAGTGATCGCGGCCGGCGCTTACATGCCGGAGAAAGACCAGCTCGCGCAGATTCGCCACTGGCTACTCGACAATCACGAATCGTTTCGCAAGCTCTTGCAGGGAGCGGCCATTCGGAAAACATTCGTGGAGTTCGAGGGCAACGCGCTCACGCGGCCGCCCAAAGGCTTTCCTGCCGATCATCCGGGCATGGATTTGATCCGCTGCCGGCAATGGGGACTTGCAGCAACGCTGCCAGCGGCCACTGCGCTCAAGAAGGATTTCGCCGCGACGATCATTCGTTACTTCCGCATCGCTGCGCCTGTGGTCGATGCGCTGAATACGCCGATTGCCGCCGCGCAGGCACCGAAGAAAAAGGTGCTCTTCGGATTGCGCTGAGAGCACGCACTGAGTCTGCGCTAAGCGCGCATAGCCGCATTTTGAGCGGCTCCGGACGCTTGACGGACCCCAAAAACCCGGAAAAACCGCCAAAAACCGGTACTTTCGGCATAAATACCAAAGAAAACTGTGGAAAAACAGGCTTTTCTTGTTGACTTTCGCTGCCCGAAAGCCGCATTGTAAGCATCGCAGGGTTCTTCAAAAGCCGCATAAATACAGGGGATTCTTGGATTCCCTGCCTGCGGTGAACCGAGTTTGCTTCCGGGTCGCCGCGGTCCGGAAAACTGGTTTGCGAGAAACCTGAACCGGGGCTCGAGCGGCTTTTGCGAAAAAAGCAGCCTGCTCGGCTAAAGCCCCTTTAACCCGGCGCCCAGAGGGTTTGCCGAACGAAGCATAAGGAGAACAGCACATGGCAGCAGGATTGACCAAGACCGCTCTTACCCGCCAGCTGGCGGAGAAGCTGGAACTGACCAACAAGCAGGCGTCGGCGTTTCTGGACCTGTTGGCCGAAACGGCCATCAAGGAGACGAAGAAGAACGGTGTCTTCGTCATCCCCGGAATCGGCCGCCTGGTGAAGGCTGAGCGCAAGGCGCGCATTGGCCGCAACCCGCAGACCGGCGAGGCCATCAAGATCAAGGCCAAGACGGTGGTGAAGTTCCGCGTGGCCAAGGCTGCGAAGGACGTGATCGCGCCCCCGAAGAAGTAGTTTTCTTACGAGAGGTATTCTCGTCACAAACGGGAGAGCTTCGCGCTCTCCCGTTTGTGTTTCTAGCGAGAAGTTGCGGCTGCTCCGGCAGCGGGCTTTTCCACCACCAGCGCCCGCGCGATGAGCGATACGCCGAAGCCAACGACGATGCCCTTGATCATCAGCTCGTGATCGTAGCTCCAGGAGAGAACGGCCAGCGTGATGAAGACGCTGATCGGGTTCAGCTCAGAGAGCACGGCGATGGACCAGCGCGGATTGCTGACCGTGCGCGGCAATGGTGAGCGCAGGCGCGGGAACAGCCGCGGCACCGCGCGCAGATATTGCTGATACGGCGCGCCGAGCCGCGACGCGAGAAAACTCTCTTCCGCTAGGATGAGGCGCAGCAGAAAAATTGTGACGACCGGCACGGCAAACAGCGCGCCGGTGGGCGGCATGAGGAACGCGATCGCGGCGATCATGAACCATGTGCCGAGATACAGCGGGTTGCGCACGTAGCGATAGGGACCTCCCATTCGTAGATCGGACTCGAACTCGCCGGCGCGCATGGTGCGGGCGCTCACCGTGCATGGGCCAAGGTACGCCGCACCCCATATACGCAGAACCATGCCCAGCGCGGCAATAAGCGCGCCGGTAAGGATGACAACGGGCGTGGCGTAGGTAAAGCGCAGCAGGCCGGCGCGGCTCAGCTCAAGGGCCATCCACTCGAGCAGCGAGAC
>JASIJX010000554.1 GCA_030049955.1 Acidobacteriaceae bacterium | reverse complement strand
GCCAGAATCTGCCGGGTTTCGTCGTTCGAAAAACGGAACCGGCGGCAGATCTCAGCGCCCATGGCCACGCCCACCTCCACGTGCCCGTCGAAGCGGATGCGGTCCGGCGCGCGGCGAAAGGTCGGCGGCTTGCCCACGTCGTGCAGCAGCGCGCCCCAGGCGAGCGTGAGCGGCGCGTCAGCGGGCAATTGCTCAAGCAGCATCAATGTGTGCGTCCACACATCGCCCTCGGGATGAAACTGCGGCGGCTGCTCCACGCCTTTCATGCGCGCGATCTCCGGCAGAACCTCGGCGAGCAGGCCGGTTTCATCCAGCAACTCGAAGGCGCGTCGCGCATTGCCCTCGGTGAGCATTTTGGTCAGCTCGTCGCGAATACGCTCGCGGCTGACGGCGTGAATGCGGCGGGCAAGCGCGTGGATCGCTCGTCGTGTTTCTGCTTCAAGTTCAAAGCCGAACCGGGCCGCAAACCGCACCGCGCGCAGCATGCGCAGGTGGTCCTCTTCGAAGCGCGTTGCGGGCTGGCCGATGGCGCGGATGATGCCCGCATCGAGATCGTCGAGACCGCCAACGTAGTCGAGCACGGCAGCGCGAATTTCGCGAAGATCATCATCCCGCGCGGTCGTAGGACTTGCGTTTCGCGTCCCCAACCGCGCGACGTCCAGCAGCAGCCCGTTGATCGTAAAATCCCGCCGCCGCACGTCCTCTTCGGCGCTCTGGGTGTAGCGCACCGCATCGGGATGACGGCCATCGGAGTACGCCAGATCCGAGCGAAAGGTTGCGACTTCCGTGCAAAAACGCCGCGGCTCGGGCTCGTACTTGTCATCCGCATCATCAGAGGCCACCAGCACAACACCGAAGTGCGCACCCACGGCGAATGTGCGCGGGAACATCTTCAGCACCACGTCGGGCGTGGCATTTGTGGCCACGTCGTAGTCCACCGGCTCACGCCCCAACACCAGGTCGCGCACGCAGCCGCCGGCAAGGTACGCCTCATAGCCTTGAGACCGCAGCTCTTCGATGATCCGCAAAGCAGTTTCGAATTTGCGCGACGAGGGCAACATAACTACTTCCATTGTCACCCGGCGCGCTGCATCCCGTTCAGGTGACTCGCTACACTGGAAATATGCGCGGTCTCATACTCGGCATCGAAACCTCGTGCGACGAGACCGCTGCGGCCATTGTGGAGCGCGGCGCGCGCACGCTTTCTTCGGTGGTCGCCTCGCAAATTTCGACGCATGCCCGGTACGGCGGTGTGGTGCCGGAGCTGGCCAGCCGCGAGCACCTGCGCGCTATTGTCCCGGTCGTTCGCGCGGCCCTCGCGCAGGCCAATGTCACCTTTGCCGATCTCGACGCCATCGCTGTAACCAGCGGCCCGGGGCTGGCCGGCGCGCTGCTTGTCGGCATTACCTACGCCAAGGCGCTGGCCTTCGCGCGCGGCTTGCCGCTCATCGCCGTCAATCACCTTGAAGGCCACATCCACGCGGTGCTGCTGCGCGAGCGGGAAGAAGGCGCAGCCGAAGCGAATGACGAATCCGCTCTGGCTCTCGTCGTCTCCGGTGGGCATTCGCATCTTTATCTCGCCCGGCCGGCAAGTGGGAGTTGGCAGTACACGCTCGTGGGGCGCACGCTCGACGACGCCGCCGGCGAGGCTTACGACAAGGTCGCCAAGCTGCTCGGCCTCGGCTATCCAGGCGGCCCGTGGATCGATGCGCTGGCCCGCTTTGGCGATCCGAAGGCCGTGCCGTTCTCATTTGCACAGATCAAACCAAAAGTTCACCTGGCCGGTAAGGCCCCGCGCACAAAAGCGGCAAAGACCGCGCCTATCGCTGACCTGGATCCACACTTTTTGTTCTCGTTTTCCGGCATCAAGACCGCAGTGCTGCGTTACGTGGAGCTGCACAATTTGCGCGCGCAAGCCGAAGCCCGTGCCGGGCGTGTTCTTGCACATCCGCGGCCGCCGCAGACCCGCGAAGAGGCCCTTGCGCTTTGCCCGCAGGCGACGCTCGACCTGATCGCGAGCTTTCAGCACGCCGTCATCGGCGACCTGATGAAGAAAACCTTTGGCGCCGCAGAAGCGCTCGATGCCGCGCGCATTCTGGTGACCGGCGGCGTGGCTGCAAATCGCGAGTTGCGAGAGCGCTCCACAGCCGAGGCCGCGCGCCGGGGCCTGCGCGTGAGCTTTCCCACTGCGGCGCTCTCTACCGACAATGCTGCCATGATTGCCGCGGCAGCGTGGCCGCGTTTTCAGGCCGGCGAATTTGCCCCGCCCGAGCTCACCGCCGTCCCTTCGCTCACGCTATAGAAACAGGGAACAAGCGAGCAAGAGAGCAAAGGGAGCAAGAAGACGCGATTTAGCTCTGCGGCTGATGTTGAGTTGGCGCAGTTTGCGGTTGAGACGGCGGAGCGGGAGCCTTGCTCGGCGGCTGGAGCACGAATCCTTTGCGCACCAGCGCGAAACCTTCCTGCGGCAGCTCGGCCTGGAGCAACTGGTTCTCGGGGCCGGAGAAAAGCTCGGTCTTTGCGCCTTGATTCGCGATCCTGATCGTTGCCACCAAGTGATGCACCGTAATCGGCCTGCCATTCAGCGTGCCGTGCATATCGGCGTAGGTAGCAAGCTGCACTGGGACGACCGAGGCTTTTCCCTTGGGAATGATCGCCCACAGGTTGCGGCTGTTCTGCTCCACGGCAAGCGCAAGCAGCGTCTGGAGCGCGCCGGGGTCGAAATCCGGCAGAAACACTGCGCCCGCGTGCA
>JASIJX010000553.1 GCA_030049955.1 Acidobacteriaceae bacterium | reverse complement strand
ATGCCGGAATCAGGAGCAAAAAACTGAAAATAACAACCCGAGCCAAACTTTAGGCGTTGCCATTCGCACTCCGGTGGATGAACCTGATTTCTTGATTCGCGTCCGCTCATCTCCACCAATTCACAACAATCCAATTGGACTGCACTTAGACTCTGGCGCGATTGCGCCGCAGCTCCGCGGCATCGAAACCTGGCTCGACCTAGATCGAAATCCCCTCAGCGAGCACTACCCGAAACCGGCCACTCCGCGTGGAGGCAGAGATGCAAGATGTTGATTCTAATGGTCGGGGCGGAGGGATTCGAACCCCCGACCCTCTGCTCCCAAAGCAGATGCGCTACCAGACTGCGCTACGCCCCGAACCTGAATCGATTGTAACCCGAAGCCGGCTTTCAGCCGCTCACCGGTGCGCCAGCCACATACATATCCACACCAACAGCACGAGGGGCATCGCGAGTACCAGGCCCATCATCGCTGCCAGCAGGAGCAAAAACGCCCAATCACGCCACGTGTGCCGTCGCGGCTGGCCGAGGTGCCGCTTGAGCAACCGGTAATTGCGTCGGTTCGCCTTCCACGCGATGTCAAACGCGTCGCCAGCGAGCGGAATGGAGCCGATCAGGACGCCGATCCCCAGGTTTGCGGCCATGCGGGCGATCGCCACGTAGGGAGCTCCGCGCACCCACGCGGCTAGCGGTATCACCAGCGACAGCAGGCCAGCCACCACGTCGCCTGCGCCGGGAACCAGCCCGATGAGGCCATCGATGCCAAAGCGGATCCGCGTTCCGGGAACGCGGAACATCTCGTCCAGCAGAAACTCCAGCCGCTCGAGGTTTTCGTCTGAGAGCAGTCCTGCTCCCAGACGCCACCGGGGAAGCAGCGCTAAACTTCGTCCACTCGCAGAAGCTGGCGGGGATGAACTGGCTAGCCGACCCGTAATCGGGGTGTCCAGTGTCGACGAAATGGTAGACGCATCGCGCATCAACATGCCGTTCGCGACGTCTACCTGACCGCCGGTAAAGGGCTATCTTTCGATGCTACAATCAACAAGTACACGGCGGCTATAGTTCAGCGGCAGAACGCCTGACTGTGGCTCAGGATGTCGTGGGTTCGATCCCCACTAGCCGCCCCAGTTTGCCGCTTTTTTCCAAGCCCACGTGGTTACTTCCGCAAAGCCAGACACTTCACTCGACTTGGCGTCTCCCGCTTGCGCGCCTGCCGTCCCCTGGCTTACCGAATTCATTCCGCACCGCTGGCTGCGCAATGGCCATCTGCAAACCATCGCCGGCAATTTCTGGCCCCGTCCGCCTTTTTACCTGCCCACCGAAGAAGTTGCCGTTGAAGTCGATCCCGCGGACGCGAGCCGCGTGCTTTGTCACTGCCATTGGCAGCCGCAGGCAGTCCGCGCATCCCGGCTTACGCTCGTGCTACTCCACGGACTTGAAGGCTCTTCGGATTCGCGGTACATCCGCGGCATCGCCTCCCGCGCCTGGGCCACCGGCATGAACGTCGTCCGCATGAACATGCGTAACTGCTGTGGCACTGAGACGCTTACACCCACCCTTTACCACTCCGGCCGCTCTGCAGATGTTGGCGCGGTGGTCGAACACTTCACCGCTCGCCACAACCTGCAACATGTCGCGCTCGTGGGCTACTCGATGGGCGGCAATCTGATGCTCAAGCTGGCTGGCGAGTGGGGCAGCCGCACGCCGCTCTCGGCCGTCGCCACTGTCTGCCCGGTCATCGATCTTGCGCCCAGTGCCGATGCTCTGCACGAACCGGCGAACCGCGCGTACGAGCGGCATTTTCTCCGCGGCCTTATGCGCCGCATGCGCTGCAAGGCAGAGCTTTATCCCGGCATCTACAGGCTCGCGGGTCTCGGGCCGGTTCGCTCCATCCGTGAGTTCGACGACAAGATCGTCGCGCCTTACTGCGGCTTCCGCAACGCCGACGATTACTATTACCGCGTGGCCAGCGCTCGCGTCGTTGACCGCATTGCCGTGCCCACGCTCGTACTCTACGCTCAGGACGATCCCTTCATTCGTTTGCTGCCGGAGACGCGCGCACGCTTGATTGCCAACGAGCATATTGCCTTCCTGGAAACCCGCCACGGTGGCCATTGCGCATTCCTCGGCCGCGGTTCGGGCGAAGAGATTCATTGGGCGGAGGCGGCTATTGTGCGGTTTCTTGCAACCGCTGTCGCCGGTAGCGCCGAGGAGCCGCTGCCAGCGGTAAAGTCCGAACAGATTTCGGATGGACAGCTGTAATAAGTCAGGATGCGAGTAACAACTCAAGGGCGAGTCGCACCCAGTCGCTCGCGGTATTCGCGTGAGTGTTACGGCCTATATTGTTTTGCGTGTGGTGATCCCGGCTGGGCTCGAACCAGCAACCCTCAGCTTAGAAGGCTGATGCTCTATCCAGTTGAGCTACGGGACCACATTTTTAGTCTACCTCTGCAGCTTGCCTGGAGTCGGAATTTTCAGGCCAATTACGGCTTTGCCCGCGCGCCGCGCTAAGTTTGCTCAAAATTCCCGCCTGCCAAACGTGGCATATTTCACGGATAGCCTCTCTCGTGCCCGGATGGCCTTGCAGGCGAGTTTGCCAACGCGTCCTCATGCAGGAACCAGACAAAACCGTCCGCCCTTCTTCGCGGCATCGTATGCCTCGGGCGCGCGTTCCAGCGGATAACTGTCCGGATCGAGCGCGCGCAGGCTCCCGTCCTCGAATCCCCGAGTCATTGCCTTGAGAAGCTTTGCGCAGTCGGTTACGTCAAGACGGCGTGTGTCGGTGCCCAGCACCTGTAGTTCCTTGCGGTAAAGACTGCGCAGGTTGAACATCACCTTACCGTCGCCTGGCGCAGAGATTACGCACACTCGTCCGCCGAGCGCCGCCGCTTCTACTGCATCGGCGAACAGCTGACCAGTGGTGTCAAAGACCACATCCGCTCCGCGTTTTTGAGTCAATGAACGCACTTCTTCCGCGAGGTTTTTCTCAGTTGTATCGACCGCAAGATCCGCGCCCAGCTCTTTAGCCTGCTTCGCCTGATTGCCGCTGCGCACTCCGGCAATCACGCTCGCGCCCTGCATCCGCGCAATTTGCACCGCCGCCGAGCCCACGCCGCCGGTGGCGCCCAGAATCAGCGCGGTGTCGCCTTCGCCCACGGCTGCTGCCGTTACCAGCGCGGACCATGCGGTAATAAACGTCAGCCCCACCGCGCCCGCGGCTTCGGTCGCCAGTTTTGCCGGCTTCTCAACCAGCGCCGCCGTCGGAACCAGCAGATACTCGGCATGCGAGCCATCGCGCGTAAAGCCGACGTCTCCGCCCGTGCCCCATACGATGCGGCCCTCCAGCTCGCGCGGACCTTTCACAACCACGCCAGCAAAATCCCTACCCGGAATTCGCGGCAGCGTGGTGCCCGCCATCGCGCCTTCAATGTTCTTTAGATCGCTCGGATTGATCCCGGCAGCCTTCACCTTCACCAGCGCCTCGCCCACGGCCGGCCGCGGATCCGGAACATTTTCCAGCCTGACTTTCCCCGGGTCTCCAAACTCGCGGATTACGACTGCTCGCATGCATTTGCCTCCCGTATGTACGATGCCCTGTAAGTACGATGCTAAGATGGACGCGGCCACGCGGCCAACCAGCGATGCGCCCTCCGATTCACGCTCACGAATTCGCAGGCATGACGGCAGCCGCTGCGTTTCGGTGGCTTTCGCGGCGGCAATTTTCTTTTACATCTGTTCTTGTGGTGCAGTTACTATGGCTCTGCCCTTGCACCGCACAGGATGCGCGGCCCACTTATCCGGTTACGGGTGTGGTTGAAAACAGCCTTACCCACCAGCCGATTGCCCGCGCACTGGTGGAATCCCAGGCCGATGCGGTGCTTACCGACAGCGAAGGCCGGTTTGAGCTGCATCTTCCAGCAGGGCAGATGATGATCTCCTTCCGCCGTCCCGGCTATGCCGACCAGCGGCGCGCACTCGGGAATCAGCAATCGATCACGGTGAGCGAGGACATGCCTCCGCTAACTTTGTTTCTCACTCCCGAGGCAATGCTCAGTGGGCATGTCGCGCTGGATGGGGGCGATGATCCCACCGGCATTCAGTTGGTGCTGTACGAGAAGGTTGTCTCCGAGGGACGGGCCCATTGGCAGCAGGCCGGCGGTGCGACTGCTGGCAGCGACGGGTCCTTTCAAATCATTTTTCAGGATGCCCCCGGCTCTTACATCCTCTGCAGCACGCCGTCATCCGATCACTTGGGTCCCTCCCTGCCGGGTGTAACGGACTGGGGCTATGTTCCCGCGTGTTTCCCAGGTGGCGCCGATGTGGCCTCGGCCATGGCGGCTCCCCTGAAGGTTGCAGCCGGACAGCAACAGCAACTTGAGATCGCTCTCGAGCGGCAGTCCTTCTTTCCAGTCTCGATCTCCGTTGCAAGCAGCAACTCGGGCAACATCGGGAACTTGCAAGTGTACGACTACAGCGGGCGTCAGGCCGGCTTCGCCGTGCGCCGCCGCGGCCAGAGCTACGAGGTCAATCTTCCCAATGGCAGATACTACGCTGAATTCGAAAGCTGGAACCAGAACCTACATACATACGGCCGCGCGGACTTCACTGTGGCCGGTGCGTCTCTGGCAGGCATTCAGGTGGTGCCGGTTCCTGTGCAGCCCATTGCCGTTGAAGTGCGCGAGGAGTTCACCGCTGCTCCTGCGTCAGGAAACGGACAGGAGTTTGCCAATGCTGCACAACCCGATCAGCCGCCAGTCCAAATCGAACTCACACCGTTGGATGGGCTCTTGGACGGCCCCATGGGCGTTTCCCTGACTCACCCGCCGGGCTCGCCTGAAGGAGTTTACCAGTTCGACCTACGGCGCCCGGGGACTTACCGGCTCGACGTGGAAGATTTCGGGCCAGTGTATGCCGCCTCCGTGACCAGCGGCAGCGCGGATCTGACAAGGGAGCCGCTGGTGATCGGCCCCGGCGGAAGCTGCCCGCCCATTGAGATCACAGTGCGCAACGATGTTGGCTATCTTCGCGGCAAGCTTAAAGCCGGGCTTCAGAACGCATCCGCCGGATCGGGTGCGTCGCAGGTCCGTCCCGTTCTTTTTACAATCATTTCTCTGGCGCGGCATCGCATCTACATGGGCATCGCGGGCTGGCCTGTAAACGCTGTCGGCTTAAGCTCTGTGCCATTACCACCCGGCGAATATCTTATTCTGCCGTTCGCAAACAATCAGCAGATCGATCTGGACGATCAGGAAGCCATGTCGCGGCTCGCCAGCCAAGGGCAGACCGTTACCATGCAGCCGGGCGCAACAGTCGAGGTTGAAATCGATCCGGCCGCGGCCGATGACGGAGGCGGCCCATGATCTATTCATCGACTCGTTCGGCGGCCCGTCTCGCCATTCATCCGGCGATCGCCGGTGTCGTTGTTACGGCTCTCTGCTGCGCGGCGCCTGCACAAGCACCCCCGGCTGCGCGCGCCGGCAATCGCGTCATCGCCGGAGTGGTCGTAAGCGGCGCCAACGGGCAGCCGATCGAGGGCGCCGACGTGACTCTCAGCCAGAACGGCAGGCCCGAACGAGTCGCGGAAACTGTGACGGATGCGCAGGGGCGATTCTCGTTTACCAACCT
>JASIJX010000552.1 GCA_030049955.1 Acidobacteriaceae bacterium | reverse complement strand
GCAACGTCGAAACCGGTCAACTGCTTGCTCGCCGGATCCAGTGCAGCAGCAGCAAACAGCGCCCGCAACCCCGCGCCCACCGGCCGGCGCAGCTCTCGCAATCCCAGCGCGGCAATCGTCCGGTTTTCGCCGCGCAGCGGCACTGCATCGGCAATGGTGGCAATCGCCGCCATCTTCAAAAAACTGGGCAGCGTCTTCTCGCGCGTACGGCCGGCATCGCGCCGCACCAGCAGTGCCTGAGCCAGCTTCAGCGCAATCGCCGCTCCGCACAGCGCTTTTTCCGGATACGCGCAGCCCGGCTGATTCGGATTCAAAATCGCGAGTGCGTCGGGCACGCTGTGCCCGGCCTCAAGCAAGTGATGATCGGTAATGATCAGATCAAGACCCAACCGCCGCGCCGTTTCAGCTTCGGCAAATGCCCGCATGCCAGTATCGACCGTGACTACCAGCCGCACGCCATCGGCATGCGCCGCCTCCAGCACGCTCGACTGCATGCCATAGCCCTCGCGCAGCCGGTGCGGCACGTGGAAGCGAACCACCCCGCCGAGCATCTCGATGGCGGTCTTAAGCAGCACCACCGCCGTCGTGCCATCCACGTCGTAGTCGCCATAAAGCAGCACCGGCTCCCGCGCGGCAATGGCGCGTTCCAGCCGGTTGACGGCCGCGGCCATGCCCAGCATCAGATTGGGATCATGCAAATGTGCCGTATCGGGATTGAGAAACGCGAAGGCCTCGGCCGCACTATGTACGCCTCGCGCCAGCAGCAATTCGGCAACGGTAGGCGGAAGATGTGCTTCGCGGGCCAGCTCTTCGGCCCCGGCATGTGGCCCGGCAATCACCCAACGCTGGCGCGGTGCCGTACGTGAGATTGGGCGCGAAGCCACGCCCAGCGCAGGGCGCCGTGCAGCCGCCAGCTCCTGCGTCCCGGCCGCGCTCACCGCTTACTCGTCTTCGTCATCGCCGGCGTCGGTATCGTCAATGACAATGTCCTGAAAACTTTCAAGGTCTTCCACCAGCGCCTGGAACCGCTCGTACCACTCGGTGGTGGTTTCGTGCAGAAAAGCCAGCCCCTGGTACACAAACCCGAGCTGGATGTAGCCGACCATCCCCGCGTACTTGCGCAGCCATTTGGCCTCGACCAGTTCCGCGGCCTCCTCGTCGGGAAAGTTCATTTCGTTGGCCTGTTCAATCAGCGCGTCCAGCTCTTCGCGGTCCAGCGTCATCTCGCTGAAGGTCACAAAAGCCGCACCCACGTGCTTGGCCATCTCCACAAAATCTTTCCACGAATCGGGATTGCCCTGGCCCTCCCAGAGGATGGAGGGGATATCTTCCGTTACGTAGCCGGGAAGCCGGCGAAGACCGTGCCCTTCAATGAAGGCCACCATGTCGTCTTTTAAGGAAATGAGGTTGTCTGCCGTCATAGTCAAAGCATCATTCTCGCAGATGGGGCCGGGTTGGCGAGCGGGATTGTGGAAACTATCGCGGCCAAGGCTTTTAGGGCTGCCGCTCCGCAAAGCCGCCTGGCAGGCTTTACTCTGAAAAGAGACCATTGTCCACAGCCCGAGGAGAACCTGTTTGCCCCCGTTTGAACGCCATGTTTTTGTCTGCCACAATGTCCGCCCCGCCGATGCGCCCCGCCCCTGCTGCACTGCCGATGGCAAAAGCGAGCTGCACGCGCGCCTGAACCAGCTTGCTAAGGACGCCGGCCTCGCCGGCCGCGTGCGCATCAACAAATCCGGCTGCCTGGACCAGTGCGAGCACGGGCCCACTGTAGTGGTCTATCCCGACGCAGTCTGGTATGGCGGCGTAAGGCCGGAAGACGCCGAAGAGATCGTGCGCGAGCACCTCATCGCCGGCCGGCCGGTAGAGCGGCTGCGCATTGCCCACGAGTGCCTGAACACCAAAAGCTGCCCGCACCGCAGCTGAGGAACTCAGAGCGCGCAGATGGCGACTGCGGCTACTGCAGCGCCAATCAACAGGCTCAGCCGGTCTGTCAGCGCAAAGATCACCGGATCCTCGTCAAGCTTGCCGCGCGAGGCAAACAGCCAAACCCGGCTGAGCCACAGGATTTGCAAAGGCACAATCAGCCACAGCACGGATGGATGATGGTATAGCGCCGTCACGTCGCGGCCGTTGATGTAAATGGCGAAGATGACGACTGCCGCATACGAGCTGCTGGTGCCAAAGGCGCGCAACTGTTCAAGATCGGCGATGTGATACCCGCGGTCGTTGCGCGGGGCTACCGATCTTAAACGCAGGTTTTCAAGCTCCGCGAAACGCTTGACAAAGGCCAGGGCGAGAAACAGAAATATAGAAAACCCTACCATCCAGTTTGAGAGCGGAGTACGCGTGGCTGCGCCGCCGGCCTCGATGCGCGTTAGATATAGCCCGGAGAGCATCAGCACATCGACGAGGGCCTCTCGTTTCAGAAACAGGGAGTAGGCAAGCGTCATGACAACGTAAATTGCGAGCCACGCGAGAAATCGAACGGGAAGAAGTCTTGCGCCTGCGAATCCCAGGATCAGAAAGACAGCAATCAGGCAGAACCCTAAAACGGCAGACAGATCGCCGGATGCAAAGGGCCGAAGCTTCTTGCGCGGATGCCTGCGATCGACCTCGATATCAAGTAGGTCGTTGATCATATACGTCGCCGACGCTGTGAGGCAGAAGCAGCCTAAAGCGAAGACTTCGCTCAGCACGCCCTTGAACCGGATATTGTGGGCTAGCAGCAAGGGCAGGAACATCAGCAGGTTCTTGGTCCACTGGTGCGGGCGCATCACCTTGAAAATCGAGGTAAACAGGCCCTTGCGCTCCTCGAACTCGCGCACCGGCTGAATGCCTCGGGCACTCATGCGGAGCCTCAGGCGAAGGCTGGGATTGGCCACCATCGGTCTGCCCGATTCTGCGAGCAAAGGAAGATCCGGCGTGTCGTTGCCGATGTAGTCGTAGGTCGCCGAGCCGAAATGAGCGCGGAGGCCCGCCAGTTTCCGGCGGCCTGTAAGATTGGTTTCTCCATCACTGGCCAGCACACCGGTAAAGATGCGAAGATGCTCGGCTACACGTGCCGCCAGGTGCAGGTCAGCTCCGGTCACCAGATACAGCGGCCGGCCCTTGCTGTGTTCCTCCTCCAGGTAGTGCAGAACCTTGCGATTGTAGGGCAACCCCCCGGCATCCAGCGCAACCGCCTGGGTCACAAATTCCTTCACCGCGGCCTTCCCCCGCGTGATCCGCAGCAACGCGCAAATAAACAATAACGGTCGCTTTCGCAGAAGGATCAGAAGCGAATCGGCGAGCGTGTCGGACTTGACGAGCGTTCCATCCAGATCGACGCAGAGCGGTCGCTCCTCCACCAACTCGCGCGACTTTTCCATGATGGTCGTACTCAACTGAAAGCCTCCACGTACCGCAAGAGCCAACTCTGAAGGTAATTGGGCTCCAAGTGCAAATCAGGGCTGCAGCCGGTTCACTGCTGGTTCGTACTACGATTTTACGGCGCAATGAGTCGCCGCGGCCCGGCCTTTTTGACCAGTCCCTGCTGCTCTGTCAGGTGCGCGCCGCTTCGAAGGCGCCCCGTTGAGTTTCCCGCCGAGTGCCTCAGTACCATGTACATGAGCCGGGCCCATAGGCTATCCTGAGACTTAAGACCCATGATCTTTTCCCGTGATTACATTGGGTATCTGGCCCGCCGGACGGTAAAACACCTCATCGAAGCCAAGATGATCACCGCTAGCGACCTGAAGCCTGTCGAGGCGCGTGTGAACGAGGCCTTGGTCGAAGAGTTGTCGCTCGAAGACCGCATCAACGAAGAGGTGCGCGTGATTCTCGAAGCCTACTCCGACGAGATGCGCAAGTCGGGCGCGCAATACGCCGAGATGTTCAAGAAGGTGAAGACCGAGCTGGCGCGCAAGTACAAGGCGGTGCTATGAGGATCAGCCGCGACAAGCTCAACAAGCTGGCCCACACGGTAGCCGACACACTGGCCGAAATCGACCAGGTCGGCTTCCTCGAAGACCGCAACACCATCCGCCAGGAATCGCGCAAGATCCTCGAAACGCTCCTCACCGAGGAATCCAGGATCGACGCCTCGGCCCGCCAGAAGATCGCCAGTCAGCGCAAGATCATCCTCGAAGGCTCGCAGGAGTGGGACATCCTCTATCGCAAGTACTACAACGAGGAAGTCCGCAAGCTGGGCATCTAACCAGTCCCAGGCCTTTTGGAGCAATGCTATTTTTTTGCTAAAGTAAGTGATGTGGCTTGTTCAGCGAGCTACCCCTTTTTAAGTGTGTGGCGCTATCGTCTAGGGGTTAGGACGTGAGATTCTCCGCGCCCAAATCCACGCATCCCCTTTAGATCGCTAAAATCCGTTCCAAACAAAAGACTTACATGTGATTTTCTTCGATCACGTTTGGTCACTTAATTCACTTCTTTTCACACCTGTATACACCTTCTTCTAGTAAGTCGGGCTCGTCGGAATGCTCGCGAAGGAATCTCGGCAATCAGGTTTTAATGATGGGCACTGGGCGGATGGAAGTAAACGGGGTGGCGATGGCCACCCCGCGTTCATTGTGCCGGAACTATGGCGGTCTAATGAGACCTGCGTGGAAATGACGTACAGCTGTGTTCGAAGCGAGCCCGCGAACATCGGTCAAATTCTCGTACCAGCTCTGTACAGCCATTCCGTCCACCTCTCGCACGAATATCCACGCTTTGGCCCAGGTATTGGGCTCATGACACATTCCGGACGCCCCTGCAGCCAGTTTGATTCCGTTTATCGAAGGCCGCATCGAGCCCGGCGGCACCGTGTATACGGAAGGCTGGTGTGGCTACAGTAAGCCGACCTTGTAGCTGTCGAGCTGACGTATGTACGCCAGCGTCATTTCGATACCTTTGAGGAAAAATCTGTCATCGCCCAGAAGAGCACGCTATCGAACTTCCGCTTGGAAGCGTCCACCATCATGCGCTTGAAGTTTGTCCGGTCTTGGCGGTTGCCGCTAGCGAAGTCGTTAAAATAACGCAGGATTTTGCTCCGCAACCCCACGCCAATCCGCATTGGGAAACACCCCGATTTTTGGTACAGGCCGCAGGTCCCCATACCGTCCGATGATCTACGACGGATCATCCAACGGGTTGCGGTCACCGAGGCATCCGGGGCACCTGTAATGTGGATCGAGCCTAGCACGGACACCAGGCGGTAGTTGCAGGCGGGTGACGATCTCCGCGACCAATTCGGGTCTCGCCCCGATACAGACATCCAGAAGCAGCAGAAATTCTCCGCTCGCGGTATCCCAACTTGTTCGGCCCCTGGGAATCTGGTCGTACTCGACTTCAACGGGTACGAGTCTAGCAACTTGCAGGTGCGCCCAGAACTGATTGTGCCCACAATCATGCGTCTTTAGATGGGCATAGTCCGCAGCGTGCTCGATGGGCGTGGCATTTATCCAGAGTCGGTCGCCAAAGTAGAACATGATACCTACGCTGGGCGACGGACCACCGGATGGAAATCGGTTCGATAGGTACGTTGCTTTCACGCGTGTCCCCCATTTTGCAGCCGCGCGAGTAAAGCTTGCTTTAGCGGAGGGTAGAACTCCGGGAATGCTTCAATGTCTTCCGAGAGAATCGCACAGGGGTGGAAGAGCAGGAGCACCCCGTCTGTATCATCTGCAACCGTCGTTTCAAGGATCGGAATGCGGAAGAATGCCCGGTTAAGGGGGTCACAGCAACTTGGCTCCCCAAAGCCCAGCGTGATCGATCCGTCTTCCCTAGCATCATCGGGATGACTGGCAATCCACCACCGGCTTCCATTTACCAGGAAGCCTTTCAGGAGGGTGCGCAGAGCGCTTAAGCTGACGACGATTGCGATGTCTATGTTGCCAAACCCGTCGATTGTCATTTCAAATGACCCTTCGCTGTGTTTCAGCCCAAGTCACGCGCGGTGCCAACAGAGGTGAAAAAATTCTCAATCTCGACTTCCTCTCTGGTTGCTGCCGGACACTTCTGGAAATCGATCCTGTTGGACACGTCGGGCTTATTGCGATCCGGAACATTATCCTCGACGTCGAATGTCGCGCAGAATGAGATGCCGGTGCGGTTCCGGTATCATTTCCACTCTGGGCTGGCGAAGGAAAAACGGAGAAGTTCAAGGAATTGTGACGATCGAGCACCCTGAATCATCGCGATCAGTCATTCTCATGGTTCGCATCGCTCTGGTCCAGGTTCGGGGCATCACCGCGGATGAGTTGATCCAGGGCTGCGACGTCCGTTTCAACGCTCTCTCCGCGAAGAGCTCTCGAAATTGCGCAGCAAATCCACGCTTTGTCTTCGCCAGGAAGGTCCTCCAAGTACATCTCATAGAAGGCATATAGTGTGTGACACCTCTCGCAGCAAGTGACTGCCAGATCGGCGAAGTCGGAGCACGTTTTGATTTCCACCCCATCTGGTAGTCGTTCGAGGAGTGTCGGCATGACGACGGATTTCTCATATTCGTCGTTGTCGTCTTGCGAATCCTGGCTGCTGTCAAGAAGCCCACCGGGGCGTCGCATGGCTGCAAGTGTTGTCTCAATGATCTCGCTTTTTTTCATAACGCTCCGGCTTTATCTCGGCAGCTTTGTTGACGTCAGAGGAGGAATTGGAATCCCGAAGTATCGCACCTTTCGACGCAAGGCGCTGCGAAGAGCAAAGCCACGCTAGTTAGCTTCTCGAGTCTCTGCGGAAGAAAACCCCGCCTGAATTTCCGCCTCCTAACCTCAAACTACCTGGGGGAGCATCACACTGTGGACTCGCGCTCGACTTTTTATTGCGAGACTTTATTCGGTGATCGATTAGTCCCTTTCTATGTGCAACCTCATCGGCCACCAGGGGAAAAGTGCACTAAAGCTCACTAAGGAGGCTCGCACTTTGAACGGGATCGATCCCCTCAGATGATCTCATCTAGTCGATATTCGCATCATGCATCACCCCACAATCTCACGAGCCGCCACTGTTCTCGCGACTCGATGATCGGCTCGAGAGCGGTGTGTCACTGACCGACTGGCGCCCCCGATACATCACCGGCGCCCTGGCGCTTCCGAGCGCGGGCCAGAAATTGGGTGGTGTATACCACATTGGTTATAGGCTGCCCTGGCCCGTCTTTGCTGGACTACTTCAGCAGGCGGCAAGCCGTGGCATCGTTGTGGAACCCGCAGAATGATTCCTGAATTAGCGTGTCGTCCTGGATGCCCTCGGCATGGAACTCTTGCAGCCAGTAGGCCAGAGTTCCCATATTCTGGAGAGCATTCACCGCATCCTTTTGGTGTTTGCCGAGCGCGGGCTTCGTCCACATCACGTCACCCCAGAACAGGGCGTAGTTCAGGTCCGAGCCATGCGCCGCGCACTCTTGCTTCAGACACATTCCCCAGGTAACGTAGTTATCGCTATGGATTGCACCAGCCGGGATGACGCCCCCGGCGGATGACGAGATCTGGCGCGTACCGTAAGACGGACATTCGAAGGATCGATGTTCTTAATGTCCCCAATCGCGCGGAGTAGAGCCTGCTGTTCAAGGTAGCCGGATTTGAGCGCTCGGTCCATCTCCGCCGACTTGCGGCGGAAGACATCGTTACTGCGCAGGAAGAAGCCGTCGGCGTTGAATATGCTGAGGTTGATCCACGGTTTAGGGGTCGGGTCCAGTTCCTTCGGATCGGGGCTCCCCGCTTCACTAAAACCCGCGCTATTTGGATTGGCGTCCTCGGGGGCGTCCGGAGAATAGGACGTGTCCAATGTGTTGCCATAACCAGCGCCGCTGTTGAGGTTCCACGAAAAATCGGCATATGGGTTGGTGTTATGGAACTGGTAAGTATCGCAGAATTGAAAATAGGCGCGGGCGTCGCACCCGCTCCGCGGCGGTTCTCCAGGCTGTACTCGCCGACATTGACGACCCAGCCGAAGAGGGTGAAGCCGAATCAGCCGAAGAGCAGGGATGCGTAGATAAGGAATTTTCCGAGGCGCATCAGCCAGCGGAACGGCGTCAGAATCGCGTGCTCGACTTCAGCGTTGTCCTTGATGTACCCGAGAGTTTCGGCGTCCAACTGACCCTTGTTACTGATGTCCATGTTGCCAACCTACCGAGTAGCGAAGGCAATAGTGGAGTTCATGACTAATATTTTTCGTGGGAAGCAGAGTGAGGGTCATTCGTTCGGCTTCATGGTGGGCGCCTACGCTTCATGGCGCTAGAGGTCGGAAGCCGGAACATGGGTTCATTGAGCGCCCACGCTCAGGGTTTCCGCTTACCCCGGCTCACACCTTTGATATCGTTGCGCTCGCTGGCCGTCTGCCTGTCTGCCAGTAGTCATCCGGTCTGTGCCGGAGTTTTATGTCCCGCAGCGCTATGCGCCTGGGAGCCTGGACAGATGCTTCGTGACCCAGGTGAGCTGATTGCCGGGCCGATCAATAGAGGACACCGGGAGTTGCCGACCATCGGGTCAAAGTAGGTAATACCGGGGCCGGGAAGTGTTCCTGCGATTTAGAGCCGGGCTTATTTTCAGGTGGTGGGCAGGATCGATCGGGATGGTGTGTTCCGGTGATCGGAGCTTCATGTCCCAGAGACGGGGAGTTTGTCCTGGAGACATTGCTTGCGTCCCAAGGACATTGCTTGCATCCCAAGGACATTGCTTGTGTCCCAGGAACAGGGAGTTTGTCCCAGTGGCGACCTAAGCAAGAGCATTTAAGCAGGACAAAGAAGCAGGACTTTGAAGCTTGAACATGAAGCCAGACGCGCTTCGCGCCGGTTGCTGGCCGCCTTCCGGCTCTTTTTGTTCAGAAACCTGTTTAGAGGCAAAGGCAACGACAAAAGCAACGACAGCCAACCATTCTGTCGATCCTGAGAACAGATGTCCTGCCAACATCCACACCAGCATCGCTGCCTGCCGAGGAGTACCATCCCCTTCCAACATCGCAGAGCCATCCCCGGTTCTGCCCGCCGCTCCAACTTCCGGCCGATCCACCGAATAACATTTTCCGGGCGAAACTCGACTACGTAGCCATTAATGGAGGACGGCAGGGAGAGACAGCGCCGAAGGTGATCGAAGAATGGCGAACAACACGAACGAGTACGGAGTGGTGGATTTGATCTGGGCAATCCGTGACACCGATCTGGATGTGCACGCGGTAGACGGTGATACGCGTCCCACGGTGACCATCAAGGGGAAGACGTACCCGACGATCAAGATCGACGGCAGGAACACACCCCTGATGCTGGACGGCCCCGCATGGGCAATCCTCCAACTGCTTGCGATGAATGCGGACAAGGAAGCCGGGTTTACGTCGTGGAAGAGCATCCCGACGATGGCCAAGGAATGCCGCATCGGTAAGCGCACTATCAGCCGCAAGATCCTTTTGCTCGAAGCTATGGGGCTGGTGAAGGCCGTCCAGCGCTATGACGACTCCACCGTATATATGGTGCAGGCCCTGAAGATTCGCGCCATGCACACCACCCAGCAGACGGCCCGGCAGATGGCTAGGGCCGGTAAGCGGGCCGAGTATAACGCGCTGATTGCTGCGAACATGCCACCCCAGGTTGGGGAGCTGCCCGCCGCGCCCACGAAGATCGACACCACCACCCACGACGCATCAGTTCTGGACGCCACGGCCAATACCAGCGCTGACGAAACGCGGGAAGACTTCTCCGCCGATTCTGGGCACGTTGTCACTCACTCCCTCATGGAAATTGAGCTGGACGGTCAAGGCATTTCCGCTAAGGACGCCGAGGGGATGGCCCGCACTTTGGTGACGAAGCTTTCCAGGTGCATTTCACTGGTGTGCGCGATCGCCCGCCTGACGCCTGAAATCCTGAGTGCCGCCCCGACGAAAAATAATCCCAAGGGATGGTTGATCGACCAGATTGACAGGATCGCGAAGCCGCTGGCCGACATCCCCGCCGAGTTGAGCGACAAGGGACGGACGTTCTGGCAAGATGCAATCGCCAAGGTGCTCTCTAGTGGTGAAGACAAATTGTACAGGTTCCGTGCGGACGCGGCGCCGATTTACATCCGCAAGGTCCGGGAGTTCGTAGTTGCGGAGTCCGGAGGCCGTGTCTTCGCCGGGTTGCCATTCTTTGAACCTAATCTCGATGCCGCTGAATATCGCCCCATCGCTGTCTGGCTGTGCCGCGACGATGACGTCAGCCAGGAAACCGTCGATCCTTCGGCCCCGAACGACTTGACGGATACGCGGATCGAAGCGCCTGTCGTCCACGTCGCAGCGCCCGAGCCGACGCCACCCGCGCCCACCGCGCCAGTAGAGATCGAAAAGATCGAAGTGCCGCCCGTCGTCCAGGTGACCGCGCCTGCCCCGGCCCCTGTTGCCACGCCACCGGCTAGGCCAAAGACGATCAGCGCCGCTCTGAAGACACTGAAGCACAATGGGGAACTCCTTATTGCAGACGTGGAGGCCGGTAAAGATGCTTGGACCCCGTTGATTGAGGAGTTCAACTTCCGTCCCACCATCGACGCAATCATGTGTGTGACTCCCGAAGAGATCGAGCTTGCTGCGAGCGCGGCGAAGGTCGCTCCCGCGCTGGCCGAGTTTGTCCGCAAGCACGCCCAAGTCATCGTGCGGGAGCAGTCGCAGCAGGCCACGCAAAACTAGCTTTTCAATTCTTTATAGAAACGCATTTTCGTACCGCGCGGTCCGGCCAGTCGCGCGGCTTTGACAACTACCAGTAGTACCGAAATCCAGGAGGCAATCAAATGCAAGGTCTGCTCACCCCCACCGCCCGGCTCGTTCTTTTCAGCCTGAAGGACCAGCCGCAGACGCTCGACCAGTTGGCCAAGTCCACCGGCACGAACAGTATTAGCACGTTGCGCGAGGCGTTGCGCTCGCTGCGCATCGCCGGTAAGGTCGTCAAATCTAAGGATCGCCCGACTATCTACGCCCGGACCACGACCACCGTATGACCGAATTTACCTAAAACCGGAAACAAACTTTCTCGGTGATAGGTAGCAAGCAAAATTCACCCCGGAGGCTTCCAAAATGATCGATCCGCCCACGACTCAGATGCTCCACCGGCATCCCATCTATCGCTCGCTCCCACCGATCCAGCAGGACGTTCTCACCGTCATTGTCCGGAATGCTCAAGGCGTCCGCGACGATTCCGACTGCTTGCTGTCTGAATCCAGGATCGCGCAACGTCTCGGTGTGGATGTGGCCGAAGTCTCACCAGCCGTGAATGCGTTGCTCTTGCGCAGACTTCTGTGCAGGATCGGCGGATACCGCTACATCCTTAACGAAAGCTCGCTCTGGGCGTGAGCCTGAGCCTAACCCAGGAGATACCGATATGACCCAGACCACCCCTGTCCAGGAAATCTTGGATACCCGTGCCGTCAAGCGCCAAGCTGTCCGCTACCACCGCCGCACCGTTGAGCGGTCGCCGTCCTTCGACACCTGCCCCTTTTGTTGCCATCCCGCCCGGCTGGTTTCGTTCTCAACGTCGCCGGGCAAGGTCCGCGCTTATATGGAGTGCGCCCGGAGAGCCTGCCTGGCTCGGGGTCCAGTATTCGAAGGGGAGATCGACAACTATGGAAGCATCGAGCACTACGCGGTCAACGGATGGGAGATGCGGGTATGACCAGCGCCACCCCCCCAGCCGTCTACGCCGATCTGATCGAGAAGATCGCACCATACGTCTCCATAACCCAACTGAACGGGCCGTCCTAGACGCGACGATCCGGCATGCCGATATTACCTTCACCGACGCCATCGATCGCCGTGGACTCGCAACTCAGCCAGACTTCCGCACTACCTATCCAGCATCGCTGCCCAGATGGGAAAGCATCCGCTCGAATTACCCATGACCGTCGAATTGGCCGAGAAGGTTCGGCTCGTCCGGCACGTGGGTTTTCGGTACACGTTGAACGCTTCCAAGCTACTGGCGCTGATGCGCGACGGCGACGACCGTGTCGCGCCCATACCTGACCGTGCGGCCTCGTGCGCATTGCGGCCCTGAGGATTTTACTCGATGAGGACTTTCATAACATCGCGAACTCTGTGGGCTGCGAGCGCAAGTCGGATTTGCAGCGATACCGAATCGACTGTATTACCAGCGGGCTGGGTTTGTCTTGACGGTCACCGAAGCGAAGAAGCGTCGGCTTAGGTAGTTACCCTTCGGCATTGGGCCAGCTTTCCCATGAAACTTAGGTGCGCGTGTCCCGGCGGCGTCATGGTCCAAGTACCTGGTCCAGAATGCCTTTGGATACTGGACTCATAAGTCGTTGATCGTAGGTAATCCTCTCATCGTCCTTTTCTATGGTTCGGAAAGTTTAGTCAATGAACCCATCGAATGTTGCCGAAGCGATTAACCGGCAAGCCGAGACGAATGCATAAAAGGAAAAGCCTCCGCCAATTGCAGAGGCTAATCGCGACGGTGCTTAACGCAGAGCTAAAGCATCGGTCAAATTAAAGAGTAGTAGTCAGTTGATACTTGTGAGCGACTGGCTCAACTATTTTGATTCGTCCATGTCCCGGATTCGCTTTGAAACATGTCCTCACTAAACCCGTTGACTCCAGAAGAGAGACGTCCCTGTCAACTGCACGGCGAGGCCGATTGAGTTGGACGGCTAATCTCGCGATAGGGGTTCCATTGCTCTGTTTGACGAACTTGATGAGCCGAGTTCGTTGAGGTGTCAAGCAGCGCCACATGGCGGACGCATCCTCAAATGTAATAACGGTCTCGGGAGCTATGGATTCTTTCCGGTCAAGCTTTTGAGCGGTTTCATGTGCTCGGGAGAAGAACCCCTTAACCCCGTCTGTACGAATGTTGACCTTATTTGCCATCTTCTTGTCTCCACAACTCGTAAACTTCCGCTTCGAACTTGCTTACAAGCTCGTCGTAGCTAGTGAACTCAATTCCTGTCACCTCGCCCATGAAATGGCGGTGGTGATAATTGTGGGCATTGTCATATCCGAGCACTCTGCCGTTATCAACTCCGCAGAGAACCGGGTTAATGTACGCGAGGGCATACCCGATGACTTCGCCATTCAGCATCCGAACAGTCTCTTTCAGGTACCCGCCCTTGCGCTTGCCTTTCAGCCGAACAATGTTCTCTCTACAGACAACTTTGTCCGGCTCCCTTTTCTTCTTCTTGCCCACTCTTACATTATAGGCAGCATAGTCATTTGATGTCCAGACTGTTTATGCGGTTGCATTTGAGGAAACGCTGAGGAAAGAGCGAAATCCGCTTCAACCATAAGACCAAGAATCTTTTCGAGATGGACACCAGCTCGGCATCAGCACCGCCGCAAAGACCGTCACTTCAGAGGGGCCTCAGCCATTCCCATACCCGCGTCTTCTTTGGCTTCCTTCTTCATCTCTTCAACGTAGCTGGCAACCAGCATGGGCACGAGGGTACGTTTAATGAACCCATTCAACTCTGGCGTTAGGTCAGAGCCTTCTGGCGAGACCTGTTCACCACTCGGTTCAAGCGAATTACGTGTCGGCATGAGATGTCTCAGCCTCAATTCAAGCAAGGCCGGACGCAACAGAGCATAGTTCGACAGGTCAGCGATGCACGCAGCCTCGGCAACTGTCTTCACAGAGTTCGGGACTTTGCCGCTCTCGGTCGCCCAGTGGAGCCAGTCGCGGAGGTCAGGGTCTGTGACTGCTGGATAGAGCATTTTCAATCCTCATTAGAGGTTCACAAATTGAGGAAAAGTCCCCAGCGTTTACACCACACCAAGAATCCAGCCCTCGAATCTGGCAATCTCTCGTTCGTCCGGAGTCAACGTAGGTTTGATAAATGTCTCAAGTGACTCACTTCGATCTGCACGTTGCAACCATGCCGCAGCCGCGTACGCGGCCTGTTCATCAGCATCCCGGTCGTCCCTTGGAAACCGCCGCATCCACAGAGCCGGGTAGACCTCGGCCACGACGGATTTGCCCTCTGGAAACTCCCATCCGTCGAACGGCCAAAAGTGAAGAGGGCGCTTGCATTGCTTCCTGAGATAGAGGAGCCAAGGCAGTCCGGCATGGGTTGAAGTGGCGACCTCGCCACTGACGCCGAATCCGAAGACCGACTTTGCAGCGGGAGTCCATTGCTCCGTCAGCCGCAGCCAACTTCGTAGTCCTGTCCTTTTTGCCGCTTTTCCGGAACTTCCTTCACGGAGGAAGCACACGTAGGTTTGCGGGGCATGGGTTGGCCAGTGGCACTGGAAGTCAACCAGAAAGTCTTCCCAGTTGCTAGACAGCCTGTACTTTTCGAAATAGGCGAGTGGGAACGAAAAGGCGTGGTCGATGCCGACGAGCGAGGGGATGTCCCGGTCGAGTTCTTCGCGGAGCCATTCGGCGAGTCCACGGCGAGTCCAATAACGGCGCGGACTAGGCGGCGGCTGAACCTGCATCGGTTCGCCGGAACCATCGGCCATGAACACGCGGATGCCCTTACAACTAGAGTCAGCGGTCTCCGCGCCGGAATAATCGACGCCGATATAGCGTGCAAATGTAGGCATACCTGCAAGCAGTTTAGCTAGAATCGACATAGTTATGTGTTTTGGGGCTCTAAATTTCTAGTTTGCGAGGAAAGATGAACGAAGACTTAATAATTGCCGCAATTGACGAGGAGATTGGGAGGCTCCGGCAGGTGCGTGCGATGCTGACAGGCGTGGATGCTGGTACTTCCGTTAGAGAGCACGCCGCACCCACGCAGAAACCGTGGGACGACGGAAACTGAGCCCAGCCGCTCGTAGGCGCATCGCTGAAGCGCAGAGGAAGCGTTGGGCAGCGGCAAAGGCTGTTACACCGGCACCAGCAGGGAAAACAGAGAAAGAAGCTACCACCGAAAAGGCCACGGCTAAGAAGGCTCTACAGCGGCGGAGATTGAGTTCCGCAGCGCGGAAGCGTATTGCTGAAGCACAGAAGAAGCGTTGGGCTGCGGCGAAGGCGGCGAAAACGACCTCAGTTAAGAAAGCGGCAAAGAAAGCTCCGGCAAAGGCTGCGAAGAAGGCCACCAAAAAGACTGCTGTCAAAAAGCCGGTTGGCAAGAAGGCTACGGCGGCGAAGAAGACGACTGCGGTGCCCAGTGCGGCTACTGCAAAGGCAACGGAAGCGGTTCCGTTCTAAACATGCTGCAACAAAGCCCCGGTTTCGTCAGCCGGGGCTCTATTCTGCACCTCTTCACGAACGTTCAGTTTTTCGCCGACTCGCTCGACCGCGTCAGCGCCCACATCACCACTCCCACAATCAGCAACCCAAACAGCAGAAACGCAAACCCACCGCCTCGCCCGCCAAATCGGATTAGGCTCAGCCCCAAAAGCGTCAAAACATTCGCACACGTCATCATGCCATCAACCTCCGCGCTCCGGGCGCTCAAGCGCATCCGCCGCACTGGTAGGGACACGCATTGGCTCAATAAGTTGCTTCATTGTTGAAGTTCGCCTTGGCACACCGTAGTTTGTTGCTCCCTCAATTCCGTTCCATCATTTGCGCGGTTTGGCTACTTCTCTCTCCGACTGAATGTCATAGGCCACTTCACGAGGCGGATTCTCCACACTCTGCGGTTTTGGCTTGCTATCAGCAAAAGCGATAGAGTCTTGAAGCAGTGTTGCATCATAGTCGTTGTCAGCGTGGACTCTGAAGCATGTAGCGACGAGGTTACGAGCTAGTGTAAAAATCTCGTCGCAAGTCAGCACATAATTAATCCTTTTCCCTACATGCAATGTGTCTGTGTACCCCTCGACAGTGAATCTCGTCGCGCTACACTCATTGGGCTGGCAATACGTTGTATCGTCTTCTTGACTGACGGACGTGACATGAAAGACGAGCGTTTGCGACTTTGAATGATCATCGTCCTGAGCACGCAATCCAGTCAGCAACAAGAGACTTCCGAGCAGGACAGCATACGCGAACCTTGACATGTTCGTCCTCCGAACAGCCGCCATTATCAGGGAATTCCTGACCGAAATCGTACCACGAAGGGAACCAACAAGAGCCGCACCCGAACTGTGTGGGCATGGAGTAGTCGTTGGTGCGATAATGGACCAACGACAGCGAGTTGACGCGCGCGGTGACCTTCTCGCAGGCTTCCTAAGGCACAGCTGGCAGCGGCAGCATCGAGGCGCGGTCGCGCAGGAAGCGCTCACCGATGGTCTAGCTGTGCCCACGCAAGCGCAGCTCACGGCGATGCCGGCAATCGGCGGCCAGCTGCGTGTTCAGTTCATCCCAGCTCGCCGCATGAGGAATCGGCACCATGAAGTTGCGGCGGGCGAAACCCACAAGATTTTCGATTTTACCCTTATCGTTGCTCCTGCCCGGGCGACCGAACTTCTCCGCGAACAGATAGTGGCTCTGCAACTCCGAGAAGGCGCGTGTCTTCTGCCGCTCGCCGTCGCCCAGGATCCGCGCCACCACCAAGGTGGTGTTGTCATAGAGAATCCGTGTAAGCACTGCGCCAAAATACTGGAAGGCGCGTACGTGGCCTTCGAGGACAGTTTCCGTCGTCTCGGCCGGAAATGCTCGCACGAAGCAGTCATCGGACTGCGGCAGATCGAAGGCCATGAAGTGCGCCGTCTGCTCGATGCCGGCGATCGCCACCAGAGCCTCGCCGAAATCGGCCTGCGCCTCGCCCGACGCATGGCTCAGAGGCACAAACATCTCCTGGCCACCGATCTTCGACTGCCGCACATAGTCCTTCACGATGGTGTAGCCGCCGGTATAGCCGTGCTCGGCCCGCAACCTCTCAAAGATGCGCTTGGCCGTGTGCCGCTGCTTCTTCGACCGCTACTTGTCCTCTTCGAGAATGGCGTCAATCGCGTTCTGCCACGGTCCCAGCTTAGGCCGCCGCACAGGCTTCTGCCGCCGGTATCCAGGCGGCTGCGAGTACTCCAGCATCTTGCTGACTGTCTTCCGCGCCAGCCCGAACTCCCGGGCTGCCGCACGTCGACTCTTGCCTTCGACAAGAACCACCCGCCGCACACCCGCATACAGTTCCACCGTGTACATACCTCCGGTGTTCCACAGAACACAGGCCCCCTGGC
>JASIJX010000551.1 GCA_030049955.1 Acidobacteriaceae bacterium | reverse complement strand
CTGCGCAAGGCAGTCGAGGACAATCCGGGTTGCGATGGCATCGTGTTGGGAGGCCACGGATTGTTCACCTGGGGCCAGACGCAGCGCGAGTGCTATCTGAACACGCTCACCATCATCGATCAGCTCGGCCAATTCATTGAGCGGCACGCGATTGCCAAGGGCCCGATGCGCTTCGGAGGTGAAGCTGTGCCATCGCGGGCTGACCGGCAGCAATTAGCGATTGCTATTGCGCCGACAGTGCGCGGTCTCGTGAGCGCACAGAGCCGCTGGATTGCGAGTTTCAGCGATGCGCCGGACGTCTTGCAGTTCGTGAATTCTGAGTATGCCCGCGAACTCGCCTTCCTGGGAACAAGCTGTCCGGATCACTTTATTCGCACCAAAATACGGCCCTTGTTTGTTTCGTGGCCGTCGCAAGCGGGTATTGCGGAGTTGAAGACGCAACTTCAGCGCTCTTTGGATGAATATCGCGAGCAGTATCGCACTTACTATCAGTCCCACGCGACGCCGGAGTCTCCTGCGATGCGCGATTCAAACCCCACGGTGGTGCTGATTCAAGGGCTGGGCATGTTCAGCTTTGGCAAGAACAAGACGGAAGCGCGTATCACTGGAGAGTTCTATACCAACGCGATTCACGTTATGGAAGGGGCTTCGCTGCTGGGCGAGGGCGCAGTCAAAGATGTGGTGCCACAATGCGGCGCAGGGCAGGATCCGGCTAGCTTCAAAGTATTCAGCAATTACGTCGCGCTGCCGCTGAGCGAGGCTTTTCGAATTGAGTACTGGGCGCTGGAAGAGGCCAAGATTCGCCGCCAACCACCGGAGAAGGAGTTGAGCCGCCGCATTGCGGTGATTGTAGGTGGCGGCAGCGGCATTGGGCGCGATGCGGCCCGGTTGGCCGCAGAGCGCGGCGCACACGTAGTGGTGGCCGATCGCGATGAGGCATCTGCGGCCCGCGTAGCCGAAGAGCTGAAATCTGTCACATCGGCGGAATTTGTCGCAGTCACTGGTCTGGATATTCGCAAGCGCGAAACCATAACCGCGGCACTGCGGGCCGCTGTGGCAGCTTTTGGCGGCTTCGACATTGTGATCAACACCGCTGCGATGTTTCCTGCCACGCCGGATGGGGTGATCCCGGATGCGATGTGGACCACGACGCTGGATATCAATGTAACCGGCAACTACCTGCTGTGCGATGAGGCTGAAAAAATATTCGCCGCGCAAGGGCTCGACGGCTCGGTTGTACTAACCAGCTCGGCGAACGCCGTGGTTGCCAAACGTGGTTCGGAGGCCTATGACGTGAGCAAGGCCGCACTTTCGCACCTAGTAAGGGAGATGGCAGTCGCGCTCTCGCCACGTGTGCGCGTGAACGGCATCAGCCCGGCGACAGTGGTGAAGGGTTCAACGATGTTCCCGCGCGATCGCGTGCGAGCCTCGCTCACCAAGTACAACATTCCCTTTGACGAATCTCTTTCGGACGACGAGCTGCGCAACCTGCTGGCGACTTTTTATGCGAAACGCACATTGACGCATCAGCCAATCGATCCGGCAGACTGCGCAGAGGCGATTCTCTTTCTGGCCAGCCCTCGCGCCCGTTGCACCACAGGACAGCTCATCGCTGTAGATGGAGGGCTGACCGACGCGTTTTTGCGCTGAGCTTATTTCGGCTCGCCGTAAGGAATGTCCTTGAGAACATGCACCGGAGAATTGGTGAAGACTGGCTTGCTTCCATCGGCGGTCTTGATCGTGCTGTCAGTGATTCGCCAGTTCCTCGTATCGGCAATCGTTCCCGCAGCGGCAGCTTCGATTTGGAGATGGTCGAGACGGAAGCTGTCGAGTGTGGCGTTGGGATAAGCTGACACGCTGAATGCCGCACGTGCGCCTGTGGCCTTGATATTCCAGATGTGCACGTCGCTGAAGTGCGGGAACCCCTGCGCTTCGGGAACTTTCGTGGTGAGCGTAACCCAGTACGGGGGAACGTTGCGCATGCCGGCGGGAAGAGTGGCATAGCTATAGCTGGGATCCCAGTTCAACGTGATGTGAATCGGGATGGCCACGCCTTCCAGTGTCAGGTCGTGAATGCGGATATCGCGGGCATGACCACCGCGCGTGCGTGCGGACTTGAAGAGAATACCGGAAGGTACGCCGCTAAGCGCAGTGATGTTGTAAACGTCGATGTTGCGGAAGCCGCCCGAGGTTTCACTACCGATGGTGATGGCTGCAGCGCCACGGCGCACAATGGAATCGCGGATCACAACATCCTCAGTGGGGCGGTTCACGCGCAGGCCATCGGAATCGCGGCCGGCCTTGAGACAGAGGGCGTCGTCGTTCACGTCAATATCTGCGTGTTCGACGAGGATGTTGCGAGATGAATCAATATCAATGCCGTCGGTGCTCGGCCCTTTGCCACCCTCGTTGTTGCGGATCGCGACGCCATCAATGTGAACCTCGTGGGAATAGAGGACCTGCACGGTCCAAAAACCGGAGCGCTTGAGCAGGATGCCGCCGCCAAGCCGGATGCTCGATGAGTTTTGAATCAGAATGAGGCGCGGCCTGCGGGCATCGTAATCAGCAGCCCAGCGCAGTCCCTTGGGCTGGTAGACGGCGCGTAGATCCCAGTAGGATTTCCACCAGATGGGACCATCGCCGTCGATCGCTCCATGGCCAGTAATGGTTACATCGTGCTGATTGCGTACGTTGATGAGCGCCGCCGGCCAGGTCATTTCGATTCCGGCGATGCGGGTAGGGAGCATCGGGTAATCGTCCAATTTCTCTGAACCGACGAGCGTGACTCCATCCGGCACATCCAGGGTTACACCCGACTTGAGAAAGAGTGAGCCGGTCAGGTAGGTTCCAGGGTGGAAGGTTACGGTTCCACCAGCAACTGCAGCCGCGTCGATGGTCCGCTGCAGCGAAGCCGTCTCCATGGTCGTTCCGTCTCCCTTGGCTCCGTAATCATTAACCAAGAAGGAGCGGGAAGTTGCTGCAGATGAGCCTGTTGTAAGCAGAAGGACCGCTGCGATTGCGCCCATGCATCGCACAATGGTTTTCATTTTGCCTCTGTAATTGAAGATACATGGACGAATGAGGGATGGCGACGTGCTTCGACGCAGGCAATCGAGAGTTCCGAGAAGCAATGTCACCGCAGGCACGTGTGCCCCAGGGCCGGAGGGAGTTCAGGCGAGCAGGAGATTAGAGGGAAATCACGCGAGCAGGGAGTGTTCCTGCAATGAGAAAATTATTCCACAAGCGAATTTATGTGCTGGCGTTCTAAGGCCGTCAAGGTATTATTAAAACCGCGTAAGCCGCTTTGTATAAGTTCACGGTGAGAGACAGCTCGCGTCGGAGTATTGAGTGCCACCGGCGTGGGCGGCTTTAGCGGCGTGTTGTGGCAACTATGGTGGATCAACCAGCGGTGAAGCTGCCGCTTGTGTCTTGCCCGGAGCGAGAACGCCCGAGCCCACCAAAGCCGGGCGTGGAGCGTTGACTCCGGCCCGCTAACCGCCGATGTATTTTGCACCCCAGACAAGAAGCGCAATTCCCACGAGAATCCGATAGACGGCGAAGATAGTAAAGCCGTGTTTGCGGACCCAGGCGAGGAACCACTCAACGACACCCAGGGCCACAATAAAGGAAACAACCGTGCCGATGATGAGCACGCCCCAGCGCTGTCCGTTCATCACAACGTGTGGCGCAACCGCTCCACCGGCTGCATGGGCACGAGGATGAATCTCCTTGACCAGGTCCCATCCGGTGGCGGCGATCATCGTTGGGATAGAAAGCAGGAAGCTGAATTCAAGCGCCGTGGGCCGGTCGAGGCCGGCAAGCTGTCCAGCGGCAATTGTGGACATGGAACGCGACGTGCCGGGGAAAATGGCCGAGAGCGTCTGGCAGAGACCGATCCAGATTGCCTGCAGGATATTCATCTGCTCCACGTGGACGGTGGATGAATCGCGCCGATCGGACCAGGCGTCGACGACCCACATGGCCACGCCACCGACAAGCAGCGCCAGCGCTATGGTGTTCAGGCTACCCAGGTTTTTCTCGCTCCATTTGTGTAGGAGCAGCGCGGGCACGGAAGTAAATGCAAAAGCAACCAGCGTCATTGTGATCGGATGGTTCCACCATGCGTTGTTCCCTTCCTCGCCGTGCGGGAAAGTGCGGATGAATCCAATGATCCGGTCCAGAAACAGCAGGCACAGCGCGAGGATGGCGCCGACTTGGATCACGATGGTGTACATGGCCCAGAAGGAAACATCCTGCGAGCAAGCCATGTCGGCTGCCGGGCACGCGGCCGGGTTCAGCGGAAGGTGCATCAACGCTTCAGCAATGCGCAGGTGCGCCGTCGAGCTGACGGGAAGAAACTCCGTCAGGCCTTCCACAATTCCCAACAGGATGGACAGCAAATAGGGGTTCAAAAATCCTCTCAAAAACGCGCAAGTAGAACAGACAGACGTTCCCGCCAGGGAGCGCAGAGCGGACTGGCCCCTTATTCGAGGTCGTTGCCGTAAACAGGAATGCCTTCATCCAATTTGTACACTAGAGCCCCTGCCCTCCAGGTGTAATCGGAGTCGGCAAAGTGCGATTTCATGCGCTCGGCGATATCGCGGGCGCGACCGTGCGCCTCGCCGCTCTTTTTGTCGTTGCCCGCGGCCTGGTAGATGTTGGTCAGCGCGGCCATGCGATATACCGCTTCATATAGCGCGCGCGCCGTTCGCGGACCGTCGGGGTATTCATCGGCATACTTGAGAAAAATGTCTGTTTCCTTCTCCGGGCACTGCGCAAGCCCTTGCCAGTCGCCGCAGAGTTTGTTGTCGATGAGGTCATAGGCCGCGAACGCCGCCCATCGCGTGCGCGGATAATTCTTGATGACCTTCCTGAGCGCGTCTTCATCCATCTGCGGGCGCAGGTACGCCTGGCGCTCGCGCGAAGAAGGCAACGACGCGTTGTCGGCCTTCTCTATCTGCCATTGAATGTCGGCTGCGCGCCACGCGGCCTCGGGCGCGAGCGGCGAGTTGGGGAACATCTCCGCGACACGGCGATAGAGCAGCCGCGCAGCCTGCGCTGCGTTCACCGGCCCTCGCGGATCGGCAGCAAGCGCTTCTTCGTTCGCGGCCGTGCCCATGACAATCTGGTCGCCGTTGGGCGTGTCCTCTTCGACAATGCCCTTGGCCTGCACCCAGCCGGAGATCGGCGGCGGCGTTTCGTCGCTGCCCACCATGGGCGTGTCCCTGGCGTTTTGCAACTCTTCAATATCGGTGTTCGCGTAGACGCGCAGCCATGGGCCGCTCTTTTCGGCGACGACCAACTCTCGGCCGATCTGTACACGGTCAATGCGCTGGGCGCCAGTGTCGGGGGAGACATATAGAGACGTGATCTGCAGCGCGGTGGCGCGCGGGCCAGCCATCGGCTTTTCCAGATTTTTTTGCGCGAGGGCCGGCAGTGCGGCCGGGCCAAGTGCTGCACACAATGCGAAGACGACTCGATTCGGGGATTTCATCACGGGACAAATCATACCGGAACGACGCGATGCAGCAGCTTCGGTGAGCGAAACGAGGACATGGAGTTCAGACGGCAGCGCCCTCCGTGAGCACTTCCGCCAGCAGAGCGGGATCGACGTTTCCGCCGCTCACTACGGCCACGGCTTTGCGATACTCGGGCAGCTCGCGTGCGTGGAACAGCAGAGCCGCCGTTGCGACGGCACCGCTCGGCTCCGGCACCAGCCGCGTGACTGCGACGATTGCCCGCATCGCCGCGCGAATCTCGGCCTCCGTCACCGTCACAATGCCGTCCACGAATTGCCGGATGTGTGCGAAGTTGCGCTCGCCTACGCTTTGGGTGCGCAGGCCATCGGCAATGGTGCGGCTGGTTTTTTCGGCTGGCCAGGTAACGATCCTTCCGGCGCGAAAGCTCTCGGCCGTGTCGGCGGCCAGTTCCGGCTCGATTCCGAAGACTTGTGCCTGCGGCCGCATCTGCTTCACCGCAGCGGCCACGCCGCTCAACAGTCCCCCCCCCGAAACCGGCGCAACCACCAGGTCCACATCCGGCAGTTGTTCCACGATGCCAAGCCCGCAGGTCGCCTGCCCGGCGATGATCTGGTCGTCGTCGTAGGGCGGGATGACGATATAACTGTGCTCGCGCACGAGTTTTTCCGCCATGGCCAATCGTTCGCTGGAGGCAACGCCCACGTCCACGATCTCCGCGCCCATCGCGAGAGTAGCCGCTCGCTTGATGGCCGGCGCATTCGAGGGCATGACGATGACCGCCTTGGCACCCACTTCGCGAGCTGCGTAAGCCACGCCTTGCGCGTGATTGCCGCTCGAGTAGGTGATGACGCCGCGCGCGATTTCCGCGGCGCTTAACTGCAGGATTTTGTTGGCCGCTCCGCGAATTTTGAACGCGCCGATGGGCTGGAGGCATTCGGCCTTCAGCCAGATTTCGCGCGGCTGCCCAAAGCCTGAAACGCCCGGAAATTGTGCGCGCACCAGTGGTGTGCGCATGGCGATGCCGGCGATGCGCTTGGACGCCGCTTGGATTTCTTCCAGTGAAACCAGGTGCACCGTTTCTGTCGTCATCGCCGTCCACCCCGTTTTCTTTCGATTGCGCTTATTGCAGAATCGGAACTCCTGCAATGCGCTGCTGCCACTCTGCCGGCCCGGTCTGATGTACGCTGGTTCCCTTGGCATCGACGGCCACGGTCACAGGCATATCTTCGACGTCGAATTCGTAGATGGCCTCCATGCCGAGATCGCCGAATGCGAGCAGCCGAGATCCCTTGATGGCTTTGGCGACGAGATATGCAGCGCCGCCTACGGCCATCAGGTACACGGCTCCAAACTCGCGAATAGCCTCGATAGCGGCCGGTCCGCGTTCAGCTTTGCCGACCATGCCCAGCAGGCCAGTTTCGGCCAGCATCTGTCGCGTGAATTTGTCCATGCGGGTGGCTGTCGTGGGCCCGGCAGGGCCGACCACCTCTTCGCGCACAGGATCGACAGGACCGACGTAGTAAATAAACCGGTCCTTGAAGGCGACGGGGAGTTTCTCGCCACGGTTGAGCATGTCGGTAAGCCGCTTGTGGGCTGCGTCGCGGCCGGTGAGCAGTTTGCCGTTCAAGAGCAGCACTTCACCCGGCTTCCATGAGGCGGCTTCCGCGCGGGTCACGGTGTCGAGGTTGACGCGCCGCGCACCGGAGACGTCATAGGTCAGCTCCGGCCAGTCCTCCAGGCTAGGCGGATCGAGATACACGGGGCCTGAACCATCGAGCACCACGTGCGCGTGCCGGGTGGCTGCGCAATTGGGGATCATGGCTACCGGGAGGTTGGCCGCGTGACAGGGAAAATCGAGCACCTTTACGTCGAGCACGGTGGTCAAGCCGCCCAGGCCCTGGGCGCCGATGCCCAATTTATTGACCTTATCGAAGATTTCGAGACGCAGCTTTTCGGCCGTGGTCTTTGGTCCGCGCGCCTGCAGCTCGTGGATGTTGATCGGCTCCATCAGCGATTCTTTGGCAAGCTGCATGGCCTTTTCCGCCGTGCCGCCGATGCCGATGCCAAGCATTCCCGGCGGGCACCATCCGGCACCCATAGTGGGCACAGTCTTCACCACCCAGTCGACAATCGAGTCCGACGGGTTGAGCATGACGAACTTGCTCTTCGCTTCCGAACCTCCGCCTTTGGCCGCGACCGTGATCTCGACTTTATCTCCCTTCACCAGTTCCACGTTCACGCAGGCCGGTGTGTTGTCGCCTGTGTTCTTGCGCGCGCCCGCCGGATCTGCCAGCAGCGAGGCCCGAAGCTTGTTATCCGGGTCGTTATAGGCGCGGCGCGTTCCTTCATCGACCATGCCCTGCAGATCGAGTGTCGGGCCGCCGCCATTCGGTCCGACGAAGCGCACTTCCATGCCCACCTTTACGAACGCCGTCACTATGCCCGTGTCCTGGCAGATGGGCCGATGCCCTTCGGCGCACATGCGGCTGTTAACGAGGATCTGCGCCATGGCGTCCCGGGCTGCCGGTGACTCCTCGCGCTCGTATGCCTCGGCCAAGCTGCGGATGTAGTCGACCGGGTGGTAATAGCTGATGTACTGTAGCGCACCGGCGACACTGGCGATCAGGTCTTCCTGCTGAATGACGGTCATTGGCGAAGGTATCCTCGAAGTTCTAGGTTAATGGACGGCAGTGCTATGGCGGTAGCAGCTCGCCGACGAGGCCGCGGTTGCGCGCAGTATCCTGCTGTAAACGATTCTGCCCGTAGGGCATCTAACGAGGTGCGGCGCGTCCGGGGGAACCTTCCGGGCGCCGCAGGGAGCTCTTCCTATGAGAAAGCCGGTACTCGTGGTTCTTGCAGCCACCGCATTTTGCTGGACGGCTGCAGTCAACGCGCAGAGACATGAAGGCGGAAACGAGGGACAGGGGCAGGCCGTGGTTACGGTTGTCCCCTCTCACGGGGCCGAGCAGACGATCCAGGTTTCGCAGCAGGACATTCGCGCAGTGAAGGTCGATGGGAAATCTTCCCAGGTGACAGGCTGGGCGCCCTTGCGCGGCTCCGTCAGTCCAATCGAACTGGTCTTCCTGATGGATCCCTCGGCGCGAAGCAGCCTGGGCACGCAGTTGAGCGAGATTTCAAAGTTTGCCGAGGAGATGCCGCCGAACATGGCGATGGCGTTCGCTTACATGAACGCAGGCCGGGCGGAGTTGGCCGGGCCGCTGTCGTCGAATCCCCAGGAGGTTCTGCAGGGACTGCACATACCCAGCGGTCCGACAGGATCGGGTGCAAGCCCATATTTCTGCCTCTCTGATCTGGCCAAGCATTGGCCATCGCAGAACCGCAGCGCGCGGCGGACTGTGGTGATGGTTTCAGACGGCGTGGATTACTACAACCTGCACTACGACCCAGAAGACCCCTACGTGCAGGCCGCGATTCAAGATTCGGTGCGCGCTGGCCTGATTGTGTACGCGCTCTACTGGAAGAATATGGGCGGCATCGATCGCTCCGGATGGGCGCAGGATGCCGGACAGAATCTGCTGCTTGAGGTAACGCAGGCTACTGGCGGCAACAGCTACTGGCAGGGCTTCGGAAATCCAGTCAGCTTCCAGCCATTTCTGCGCGATGTGCGCGTACGTTTGGATAACCAGTACGAGCTGAGCTTTACTGCGCCGTTCGGCGGCAAGCCTACGGTAGCGCGTCTGGATGTGAAGGCAAGCGTTCCTTCGGCCAAAATCGATGCTCCGCAGCAGGTGCTGGTAAATCCTGCGGGCGTGGCGGAGCAGTAAAAACGGAACAAGACAAACGAGCCGGCCGGCGATGGCAGGTTTTTTGCAAGCGGTTCTTCCGCCGCAATGCGGCAACGTTGCGAAACAACGCTTTGCGGACGGGAGCTTTTATGGCATGCTTGTACGCATGGGAAGCAAGGACAAAGGCCGCAAGGAAACCAAGAAAGCTCCTAAACCCAAGCCGAAGCCGGAGCCCGGCCGCAAGCGCGAGATCTTTACGCCTCCGCCGCCCAAATAGGACGCGCGTAGTGGGCGTTCGTTGAATTTCGGCAGCCCAGACTCCCTAAACGCACGAAGGCCCTCCTGACAGGAGGGCCTTCTGATTTGGTCAGCTTGCGTGACGCGCCTAGGCAACGACTTCGATCCCCATAGAGCGGGCCGTGCCCTTGATGCTCTTGATCGCCGCTTCTACCGAAGCCGCGTTCAGGTCGGGCATCTTCTGCGTAGCGATCTCGTGCACCTGCTTTTCGGTCACCTTGCCCAGCTTTTCCTTATTGGGCGTGCCGGAGCCCTTGGCAATGCCCGCCGCCTTCTTGAGTAGTACGGAGGCCGGAGGCGTTTTGGTGACAAAGGTGAAACTGCGGTCGGCATAGACGGTGATGACGACCGGAATGATCAGGCCGGCCATCTCCTTGTTCTGCGTGCGCGCATTGAACTGCTTGCAGAACTCCATAATGTTGACCTGCGCCTGGCCCAGCGCAGGGCCGACCGGCGGCGCCGGCGTGGCCTTGCCGGCCTCGATCTGCAGCTTAACGTACCCGGTAGCTTTCTTCGGAGGTGCCATGATTGTTCCTTCGGAACTAGCTGCCAGCTTCTAGCTGCCAGCGCCTAGCTCGTCTGTTCCTGTTCCAAATTTTGAGGCTGCAACAATCTGCTTTGCTCCAACCGATGCCCGCTAGAAGAGTTCACCGGCTAGAAGCTTGGAGCTAGAAGCTAGAAGCTGCCTTACTCAATCTTTTCCACTTTGCCGAACTCGAGTTCGACCGGTGTGGAGCGGCCGAAGATCGTCACCATTACCTTCAGAGTTTCACGATCCTCGTTGATCTCGTCCACAACGCCATTGAAGTTGGCAAACGGCCCGTCGGTAATGCGGACCTGCTCATTCTTCTCGAACTTGATTTTGAGCCGCGGCTTTTCCTTGGAAGTTTCGCTGCGGAAGAGGATCGAACTCACCTCTTCTTCGCTCAGGGCCACAGGCTTGTCGCCAGTTCCCAGGAATCCCGTCACCTTTGGCGTGTCTTTGAGTACGTGCCACAGGTTATTGTCTAGATCCATCTCAACCAGCACGTAGCCGGGCAAAAAAACGCGCTCCACGGTGCGCTTCTTGCCGTTGACAATCTCGGTCACCGGCTCGGTGGGAATCATCACGCGGCCCACGCGGTCGCCGAGCCCAAAGGCCTGCACGCGGCTTTCGATCGATTCCTTAACCTTGCGCTCGAAGCCCGAGTACGCATGCAGGATATACCACTTGAAGCGCTCGTTGGGCTGCTCCGGCTGCGGTTCTGCTGCCGCTGCTTCGTTCTCGGCGTGTTGTTCCAGCTCGTCTGCCATTTTGTTCTCGCTTCGGCGCTCTGGCCTATTACATTCCGCTCAACCGGTTCAGCATAGCGGTCACCACATGGCCAAACACAAAGTCGGTCAGGAGGAAAAAGATACCGAAGAGGAACACCGTGACGATGACCACGCCAGTAGTCACCTGGACTTCCTTGCGCCCCGGCGCCACCACCTTGCGCATTTCGGCGCGCACGTCGCTCAAGAAACGCGTGAGTTCGCTCCACTTGCCCATCGCACTGCCGGAAAACTCCTGCAATGCGCCAGGCTCCTGCCGCTTGGCGGAACGCTCGTCGCTTCGTTCCATTGTCGTTGTCCTCGTTGCCATGTTTCCATTCCTTCTTTCAGAGACCAGTGATCGGCGCTCCGATCAATATCCCGAATCTCTGTGCTCAAACTGGCAGGGGCGGAGGGATTCGAACCCCCAAGTCCGGTTTTGGAGACCGGCAGTTTAGCCGTTGAGCTTACGCCCCTGTGAAGCAGTGATCAGTTAACAGCCCACAGCGAACAATCGGAAGCGAACGTGCTACTTGTAACTGTTTGCTGTCAGCTGTCGGCTGAAAACTGCCCTTACTTCGATTCTTTGTGCGGAGTGTGCTTCCGGCAGCGGTTACAGAACTTCTTGAACTCGAGACGGCCCGTGGTCGTCTTCTTGTTCTTGGTCGTCGAGTAGTTCCGCTCCTTACACTCGGTGCACTGCAATGTCACAATTTCCCGCATATCCAAAACCCTTCCGGTGATCAGCGATCAGTTTTGCCCTTGCCTCTTATTAGAACCCCTGCGTGTAAGGCAGGTGTTCTGACCGACCACTGTTCCCTGCTACTTAATGATCTCCGAGATGGTTCCCGCGCCCACCGTGCGGCCGCCTTCGCGGATCGCAAAGCGCAGGCCCTTCTCCATGGCCACCGGCGTGATCAGCTCGATCGTCAGCTCCACGTTGTCGCCCGGCATCACCATCTCTACCCCCGCCGGCAGCTCCGCCACCCCCGTCACGTCCGTCGTGCGGAAGTAGAACTGCGGACGATACCCCTTGAAGAACGGCGTGTGACGGCCACCCTCTTCCTTGCTCAACACGTACACCGAGCTCTTGAAGTTGGTGTGCGGCGTAATCGATCCGGGCTTGGCCAGAACCATGCCCCGCTCCACGTCTTCCTTCGGCGTGCCGCGCAGAAGAATTCCGGCGTTGTCGCCCGCCAGACCCTCATCCAGCTGCTTCTTGAACATCTCCACGCCCGTGCACACCGTCTTGCGCGTCTCGCGGAATCCAACGATCTCCACGTCCTCGCCCACCTTCACCTTGCCGCGCTCGATACGGCCCGTCACCACAGTTCCGCGTCCGGAGATCGAGAAGATATCCTCG
>JASIJX010000550.1 GCA_030049955.1 Acidobacteriaceae bacterium | reverse complement strand
AGGGACGTGGCTCCCGATCCCCGCGTTCAGCTTGGTAAGGCGGTCCGCCAGAAGCGGCTTGCCCTAGGGCTTTCCCAAGAGGCCCTGGCCGAACGCGCAGACCTGCACTGGACATATATCGGCGGAATCGAGCGCGGAGAACGGAACGTCAGCCTTCTGAACATTGTCCGCATTGCTCGCGCCCTTGGTATCTCCGCGAGCCGGCTCTTGGCTGGCGTCCAATAAAAAATCAGATCACCCGTCAGTAAGCCCGAATAGCGGCACTTTCCGACTTGACTCTTCGCGCCGAGAGAGCGGAAATGGACTGCCGGCTTGAGCATTCCTATATTCAGCAGGAAGAGTTCCTCACCAGGGTGAATCCATGGCGCGACGAAAAGGCGATACCGTCTTTGCTGAAGCTGCGGGCAAGACGGTCGATTCGATCCGGTATGAAGAGAATTCCGAGTGGCAGGCGCTCGTCATTACCTTCCGGGATGGCAAGGTATTTTCGCTCGAATTTGGCGCTCGAATAGATGTTCAGGCCAGCTACCTGGAAATGCGCCGAGGTGACCTCAAGATAATCCGGAAGTATGGCCGTATTTCGGGCGGATCCGACCAGAAAAGATGACGAGACCGCGAGAGTTCGCTTGACTCTTTGCCCACCAAGAGCGGAAATGGAGTGCCGGAGAAAGGACACCGTTCTTGCACCCCAAACGAGCCCAGCAACTTCCTTTGAATGAGCAACTTGCCTCCCTTCCGAAGATGGACCGAAGAGCCCTGTTGACGCTGTGGCGAGAAGCTTTCGGTGAGCCACCAAAATCTCCCTTTCGTCGCGAGGTTTTGGTCCCGCTACTGGCCTACCGGCTCCAGGAGCGAGTCTTCGGCGGATTGAAACCTTCCACTGGGAAACGGCTGCGTGAACTGCTTGGCGCTGGCTTAAATGGCCGAACGCCGGACGAAGTTCTCGGCCTTCGTCCCAAGCCAGGAACGCGCTTTGTGCGGGAATGGAAGGGCAAACTACACGAAGTCTCGGTTCTACCCGATGGCTACGAATATGACGGCCGGATTTATCGTAGCCTGTCCGAGATCGCGCGTCTCATTTCTGGCACGCGCTGGTCCGGCCCGGCCTTCTTCGGCCTCAAAAGCCGTGCACGAAGGAAGGCCACATGAGCGCCATTCGTTGCGCCGTCTACACTCGCAAATCATCCGAAGAGGGCCTCGAACAATCGTTCAATTCACTTGACGCACAGCGCGAGGCGTGCTTGGCGTTTATCCAGAGCCAGCGCCACGAAGGGTGGCAGGCTGTACACACGCGTTACGATGACGGTGGCTTTTCGGGTGGCAACATGGATCGGCCAGCCTTGAAGCGATTGATGGCAGATATTGGGGAAGGGAAGATCAACACCGTTGTCGTATATAAGGTCGATCGCCTGACCCGCTCGCTGGCTGACTTCGCAAAGATCATCGAGCAGTTTGACGCCATGCAGGTCAGCTTCGTCTCGGTCACTCAACAGTTCAACACCACGACCTCCATGGGCCGGCTCACGCTCAATGTCCTGCTCTCCTTCGCTCAGTTTGAACGAGAGGTGACAGGCGAGCGAATTCGAGACAAAATCGCAGCTTCAAAGAAGAAGGGGATGTGGATGGGTGGCTATGTCCCGCTGGGGTACGACCTGCGCGATCGGAAGATCTATATCAACAGGAGAGAAGCCGAGACGATTGGCACCATCTATTCAAACTACCTGCGGCTTGGCTACGTCCAGGCGCTTCAGCGATATCTCGACCAAGAGGGGATCACAAGCAAGCCGAGAACGCTTCGGAACGGGACCAAGACTGGAGGGACCAGGTTTTCCCGCGGTGCACTCTACAAAATTCTGCGCAATCCGATCTATGCAGGGGACATCGCTCACAAGGGTACTACTTATAAAGGCGATCACGAGGGAATCATCAACCGCAAAGAGTGGGATCAGGTTCAGGACTTGCTCACCGAAAACAGGCAAGGCCAGCCGCGAAAGGCTCGCTCCACCAAGCCGAGCCTCTTCACCGGGATTATCTTCGACTCGGCTGGCAACCGCTATACACCGACCCATACCAACAAGCGCGGGCGCCGTTACCGGTATTACACGTCGCAAGCGGCGATCCGAAAAGCAGACTCCTCCGTTTCCACAGCAGCACGCATTCCCGCCCACGAACTCGAAACCAAGATCGCAGACCGAATCTTCGAATTCCTGAGGACGCCGAGGGAATTGCTGAAGGCTATAAAGCACGATCCAAATGGAGCGTCGCGAATGCAATACAGCCATTTGTTTAAGACCGCGGTGGAAAAGGCCGCGTCCATTGCCAGGCAATCAAGCCAACTGCGAGATCGCTTCGTGATGAATCTCGTGGACCGCGTAATCATCCATGCTGATTCCGTAGAGGCTCTGATCCGAACTGATCGGCTTTTCCAGGAACTTGATGGTACACCCAGTGGAGATTCCGCTAGGTATCAAGCGCGGTTTTCCTTGTTCTGCCCATTTCACGGCCTCGCCCGGAGACGGGCGGTGCGCCTGATGGTCTCTGACAAGCCCGACTCAGCGCAAAGTCAGTGCCCCGAGATCATCAAAGCGATTGCACAAGCTCTCAAGTGGAAAGAGCAGCTCATCTCCGGCGAAGCCCACGGTATCAAGCACCTCGCAAGGGTTAACCGCTGCCGGGTAACGCACGTCCGAGAGGTCCTTCCGTTAGCTTCCTTGAGCCCGGCCAATATCGAGGCAATCATGGAAGGGCACGGTAGTCCAAATCTGTCCCTCGATTCTTTTGTCTGTGGGATTCCCTTAGTTTGGATGAATCAGGGTCCAGACGTCATTGGGCTTCAATAGAGAAGAAAATTAGAGGTCCTCAATCAAAACTGAACGACTAAAAGCCCGATAGGGATGTTGGATTCTAGATTATTTGCGCAAGAATCGCCGAGCCCTTTCGATCCGTTCCTTGAGGTTCTCTTGGAAAGCTGGGTCCTTTTTCCGAGCATCGATATGCTCCGTGATAGCAGCTCTTATGATCTCCGATACGGGGCGGTCTTCGACGGTAGCCACGGTTTCGAGCGCCTCAGCTTGTTCAGCAGACAGGCGAATAGTCATTGCCTTGGCAGGCTTCATAGATGCAATAATGCCGTGAAGATACCATGGTTGTCAAGCACCTAGCCACTGTGGTATCTTGATACCAAGCAACCGGGAGGAGGTATGCACATGAACGAACGGACAGATGAGGTTGAGCGGCTAGATAAGAAACTGGAACATCCGGAACATGAGGGAAACCCGCCTGAGCCGCACTTTGAGATCCAGATTGATCGCAAACATTACACGGTGCACCAGAAACAGATGACGGGCCTTCAACTGAGGCTTGTACCAAACCCGCCGATAGGACCTGAACGTGATCTATTCGAAGTTGTACCTGGCGGTTCGGACCGGAAAATCGGAGACGAGGAAGTGGTTGAGATTAGAAACGGATTGCGCTTCTTCACCGCCCCTGCCCAGATAAATCCGGGAGCAATCGGTCGGATGAGAAAGTTGTGCCATGTTGCCGCCTGATGACAAGAAGTACCTGCTTGAGAGAGGAATCGATCACTCGGTCGTAGCCGAGGCGAACATGACTTGTGTCGTGTTTCGGGGCTTTAATCTTCCGCAAGGTTTTAATCACCCACGAGCTGATCTTCTGCTCAGAATCAGTCCAGGATATCCGGATGTGCCTTTAGATATGTGGTGGTTCGATCCTCCTGTTAAGCGCGTCGACGGCCAGACAATACCTGCGACTGAGGTGATGGAGCATCATCTCGGTCGTAGCTGGCAACGCTGGTCGCGCCATTTACCGGCGGGTCTATGGCGATCTGGAATCGATGGACTGGAGAGTTTCTTGGCACTCGTTCGCAAAGAGCTTGAAAAGTCGGTACCAGGGCGGGTGCAATGAGCGTAACCCTTGTCTTGCCGCAGAACCTCGTCGAGGAGATTCAGGACGTCACCAGAATTCCAGAAGAAACTGCCGGTGTAATGCTGGTAGGCATTGCCAAAGCTCCTGGCGGTGATCTCAGGATATTGGGTCGAGCCATACGCTGGGTCAGCGAAGATGCCTATATCCGACGCGAATGGAATGGCCTCTCAATTAAATCCGAAGGATATGTGCGTGCGCTTGCCGAAGCGGAAGCACTCGGTGCCTCCTGTCTTTGGGTTCACACGCATCCAGGTGAACATGCTTGGCCCGGTCCCAGCGAGCACGACAGAGTTGTCGATGAACAAATCAAGGAGTTATTTCGATTGAGATCAGGCAGTGCTTATTACGGCGCTGTTATCTTTTCTCCACAGGACACGGAATTTGCCTTCACAGGACATATCGGACACGAGAGTGGTCCGCAGCTAAAAATCGATCGGCTCTGGGAGGTTGGCGACCGGTGGCGGTTGACCCGCGCCGCAGATATTCAACAGCGGCAATTGTCCCCGATCTACGACAGGAACATCAGGGCGTTCGGCGAGGCCATACAGCAAACCCTTGGAGACTTGACGGTCGGCGTTGTAGGCTGCGGCGGCACAGGGTCCGCGACAGCTGAGCAACTCGTCAGACTTGGCATTAGGAAGCTCATTCTGATCGATCCTGATCATCTTTCTGAAAGCAACGTTACGCGCGTATATGGTTCCTCCGCCGCGAGCGTCGGATTGCCGAAAGTCGAGGTTTTGGCGCGGCATTTATCGGCTATCTCTCCTGGACTGGAATGTGAAACTTTTCAATCCATGCTGACGCTAGAGCCAATAGCTCGGCGCCTTGTCGGTTGTGATCTGGTTTTTGGATGCACCGACGATAATGCAGGCCGCTTGGTTCTTTCGCGGATGTCAACGTATTTCCTGATGCCAATTATCGATTGCGGAGTTTTGCTAAGTAGTGACGGACATGACCAACTGATCGGCATTGACGGACGTGTTACGATTTTATCGCCCGGACAAGCCTGTTTAATCTGCCGAGGAAGAGTTGATCTTGTGCGTGCTGGGGCTGAATTACTGACTCCGGATGAGCGAAGACGGCGCGAGGATGAGGGATACGCGCCAGCATTGGCCCGGACCGAGCCGGCCGTTGTCACCTTCACGACGATGGTCGCTGCCGCGGCTGTCAGTGAATTGCTCGAGAGATTGATCGGTTACGGTCCAGATCACCGTCCTAGCGAAATCCTATTGCGTTGCCATGAACGCGAGATTTCGACGAATACCTCCCTTCCACGAGAGCGCCACTATTGCCATCCGTCGAGCAACAAGATGGGCATCGGCATGACGAATCCCTTTCTGGAGCAGACATGGCCGGACTGACCAAAATCCGCTGGTGGGACTGGCTTCCATTTTTTGGTTGGCGCATTGTTGCAATTGTTGACTCTGCGGATGACGTGCCAAAAACGTTGCCGCGGACCGGAGCTGTGCTGGTCGGAAACCGTGCTCGCCCCAAATGGATCGTCTTTGATTGCCCATGCGGCCGTGGGCATCGCATAATGCTGAATACCGATAGAGCACGAACTCCCTGCTGGTCGACAACTGTAAGCGGCACTCTGACTATTTCGCCGAGTGTCGATTACACCGGACCAGCGCAGCGGTGCCACTACTTTATTCGAAATGGACGTATCAATTGGGTTCCTGAAAGGAAAGCACGATGATTTCGGACGAACCTCTTTCTTCTAACGGGCAGGCTCAACCGCCTGCGTCAGTGCTGGAAGGACCGAAGAAGACCCCTATGTATGAGGCGATTCATGCGCCTCGATATCATCGGCAAGAACTCATCCGATCAATTGAGGAGAAATGGGGCGGGCGACTCATTTGTTATGTCTCAGGGAGACAAGCAACGATCGACCGAGACGATACGGCCGGATTCATGGAACTCCTGGATAACATTCGTCCCGAGGTGGACGTCGATCTTCTCCTGCACACGCGTGGTGGAGACGTTGACGCCGCAGAGAAACTGGTGACGCTGGTTCAGGCGACGGTCGGAAGCGGAAAGCTACGCGTGATCATTCCCGATTTTGCAAAGAGCGCGGGAACCCTGATAACCCTTGGCGCCGACGTACTAATCATGAGCGACTCCTCGGAGCTCGGAACGATAGACCCCCAAATCTGGACCGACGATGGCCTAGGAAATCTCACATGTCACTCTGTTCTTTCCTACCTCGACGCATATAAGACACACTCGGAAATGCTGCGGGAGAGCCCCAGCGATCCTGTGGCGCGGTTGATGCTGGAAAAGCTCGATCCGACAACACTGCGGCACTATGAAGCCATTCGCGACCGCGCCCGATCGTTTGCCGAAGATCAACTCAAACGCAAAGGCCACAACTTCTCTCAGATCGCGTCGGCACTCTTGGACATCACGCGATGGCCCTCGCACGGTCAGATGATCAAGTGGCAAGATGCGCGAGATCTGGGTCTGCCGGTGCAGTACTTGCCCCCGCGCCATGAGAGGTGGCAGGCCTACTGGCGCCTATATTGTTTGCTCAGACTTGCTGTCAAAGACCGGCAAAACATATTCGAGTCCGGTTATGCTTCGCTGATTTTGGACCAGTAAGCATTGAAAGTGAACTACGTTTAGAACCGTATCAGATCGTTGGGAGGCTCGCGATGGCAGAAGAGTCTATTCTTTGTGACCGGCCAGAGCTTGTATTTGCCCTCGTTGGTGCGGCTGGGACGCGTTTGGATGAACTGTCCAGCGAGTTGAGAACCGCGCTGGATACGTTCGGCTATCGGTCAATTGATATTCACTTATCTGATTTTCTCACGAATTACTCCGGATGGACCGAACCAGCAACTGCAGGCAACGCGGAACGTACACGGCATCTGCAAAACATGGGCGATGCGTTTAGAGGTAAGCTTGAAGACGGCTCAGCTTTGGCACTAGCCGGTATAGCCGAGATACGTGCAGCCCGCTCCCATATAACTGGAAGTGCAGATAGATCGGCCTCCGGCCACGCCTATATCCTCCATCAGCTTAAACATCCGGATGAAGTCAATCTGCTTCGCCGTGTCTACGGTTCATCTTTTTTTCTCGTTGCCGGCCATGCACCTCGGCGACAGCGAATCAAAGACCTTGCCGAACGGTGGGCGCGAGAGGAGCTACAGCACGGTCAAGGGCCACAGTTTGAAAGTAAAGCTTTAGATGTCATCACGGTTGATGAGAAGCAGGATGATGATTACGGCCAAAACACTAGAGATACTTATCCACTGGCCGACTTCTTCGCCAACTTGGGGATTCCATCGGGTAGGTACGCGGTGGGCCGGTTCATCGATCTAATCTTCGGACACCCGTTTCACACCCCTCAACCTGACGAATATGCAATGTACCAGGCTGCAGCCGTAGCGCTGAGATCTTCGGACGATAATCGGCAGGTTGGTGCCGCAATCGCTCGTATCAGCGAGGACCCGGGCGGCAAAATAAAGAACACGGACGTGATCGCGGTGGGCATGAATGAGGTTCCACGAGGCGGAGGGGGTTTCTACTGGGATTTGGATTCACCCGATGCTCGCGACCAAAGGCTTTTAGAGCAGGGGGATGATCGGCCAAATTTGATCAAGATAAGTATTCTGCGCGAACTCATCGAGAGGATTGGCAAGAGGGGTTGGCTAAAGGATGACATCGGCAAAACTCGGCCGAGCGACCTGGCTCGTGATCTATTGCCCAACCTCAAGCGCACACAGTTTTTGGACATTGGAGAATTTAGCAGGCCGGTGCATGCAGAAATGGCGACAATAATAGATGCAGCCCGTCGTGGCGTGGCGGTCGCCGGACATACCATGTACGTAACAACGTTTCCATGTCATAACTGTGCCAAACACATCATTGCTGCTGGTATTCGTAGGGTTATTTACCTGGAGCCTTACCCGAAAAGCCGAGCCTTGGATCTTCATCGAGAAGAGATAAATTCGGAATCGGAGACAGGAAAGCCAGAAGAGAACAAAGTAGTGTTCTTTCCGTTCGCTGGAATTGCACCCCGCCAGTATCGCCAATTATTTGAGATGTCCGATCGCGGAGCGAAAAAGGGAAAATCTCTGCAGCAGTGGCATGCAAGCAGAAAGTCTTTGGCGCCGCTGTACATTCGGAAAAATGTGTCGGTTCTTAATATTGAGGCTGAACGGCAGGAACTTGCGCGACTTCGGTCAGACATCTACAGATGGGACAATGCCCTACTTTGTCCGATCGAGAATTCCGTGGAGCCCTTGGAAGCCGACACGGTCCTGGATGGTAGCGCCAAGCCCTGATCGTATACCAGGAAACGACCAGCGACTCGGTTTGCCTTTGATCGCACTCTTGTTTGGGGGCATCATTTTAATGATGCAGGTGGCCTGCGCTATCTATTGCCAAGCATCCCGAGGCGTGATCAGCCTCGACAGGGCCTATTGATTTCGAGTCGATTGTTCCAAATTATGCTCGAAAGTTGCCGGAGATAAATCTGGGTTGATATTTTGACGACCTGACGATGACCCGGTAAAACGGGTCCCTGAACGGCCTTCTCGTGAACTAGAGGCCGGGAAACTCCCGTTTTTCTCCGAGATGGTCGGAATTCAGAAGGGATCCGGGGAATTCGGGTTCAGAGAATTGGGCAGGTTTTCAGGGGTCTCGTCGAATGGGAGAATTCTCTCCGGCGTCCTTTTCCCCTTGGAAATGCTGAAATTTGCCCGGAATTTCAAGCGTGATCGGCAATTTGGAAAGAATTCTCTGAAATTAAGGACTCTTTGGCGGAGGGAGAGGGATTCGAACCCCCGGTACCCTTTCGGGCACAACGGTTTTCAAGACCGCCGGTTTCAACCGCTCACCCATCCCTCCAACCTATTGATAACTCTCAGTTTACACTCGATCTGGCCTGGCGGCCTAGTCTCCCGATAGTCTCCTGAAGCGTCGAGTCGAGTGCGAGGGCTGCAATCTTCGTCTCTTCAGGTATCGGTTTGATGTAATGCGCGTCCGCTACCGCCTTTGTATGCCCAAAATGGTGGCTTGTGATCTGAGA
>JASIJX010000078.1 GCA_030049955.1 Acidobacteriaceae bacterium | reverse complement strand
TGCGCAGAGGCCTTCTAATTCGATCGCCGCCTGCGCCTCGTAGTCGACGAGGCGCCTGCCTAGCACCAGCACAGCGGCTACGTCGAAGAGACGCCCAAGGCTCGAGGTGAGCGGCGTGTTGATGTTGCGTGCGACCATCTGCTCGATGACGCGTGCCTGTTGCGGAGTCGTGCCCGTCAGCTTTGCGGCGAGTTCGGTGTCGATGCCAGCTGCGGTGAGCGCGCCGAGGGCCATGCGCCACGGTTCGCGGATCGCCTTTTCACTACCGGGCATCGGAGCGTAGTCCAAATGAGCGAAGCGGTCAAATCCATCCAATCGCGCGATCAGCACTTCCCCGCCCCAAATGCGTTCATCGGTGCCATAGCCGGTGCCATCGAGAGCCAGGCCAATCGCCGGCCCCACGAGTTCATGCTCCGCCATGCAGGCGGCAATGTGCGCGTGATGGTGCTGCACTCCGATCAATGGCAAGCCGCGTTCTGCCGCCCACTCCTTTGCCCACTGGGTTGAAAGATAGCCGGGATGCAGATCGTGCACCACGAACTGCGGCTCGATTTCGAAGGTCTGCATCAGGTGCGCGAGTGATTCGCGGAAGAAGTCGAAGCCGGTCACGTTCTCAAGATCGCCCAAGTGCTGGCTCTGGTATGCGAAGCGGCCGCGGGCAAGCGTGAAGACATTTTTGAGATGACCTCCTACAGCGAGCAGCGGCGGGCTTTCGATTTCTGGCGAACCGAGCGGCAGCGGAATGCCCAGCGGCACGAAGCCGCGCGCGCGGCGCACGAACTGCGGCACGCCATCGACCACAGCCATCACGGAATCGTCGCAACGCTGCAAGATTTCGCGGTCGTGCATCAGGAATGCGTCGGCGATCTGGCCCAGGCGCGCGCGGGCCTCGTCATTGTCGATGGCAATGGGCTCTTCGCTCAGGTTGGCGGAGGTCATTACCAGCGCATGAACGCGTGGATCGGCGAGGAGAAGGTGCTGCAGCGGAGCGTAGGGCAAAAAGATGCCAAGCCAGGGAATGCCTGGCGCAACGGAGGGAGCGATGTTCGCGTCAACCCTGGCATCTGCGCGCCGCCGCGCCAGCAGAATGGGCCGTGCAGGCGTGGTCAGCAGCGATTCTTCTTCCGGCGAAAGTTCGCACAATGCGCGGGCCGCGTCCAGATCGCGGACCATCACAGCCAGCGGCTTGCCGTAGCGGTGCTTACGCTGGCGCAGGCGCATCACGGCGGCTTCGTTGGTTGCATCAACGCTGAGATGAAAGCCGCCGATGCCTTTGATAGCCAAAATTTCGCCAGCAAGGATTTCACCGCCTATCAAACGATCGATGGATGCGGTTATCGGGTCGGCGCAGGAAATCTCGTTGCCGTCCAAGTTCTCCATCCACACCCGCGGGCCGCAGACCGGGCAAGCGTTGGGTTGCGCGTGGAAGCGGCGATTCGTCGGGTCGTCGTACTCCGTCTGGCAGGCCGCGCACATTGTGAAGCGCGCCATCGAGGTCTGCGACCGGTCGTACGGGATGCGGCGCGTGATGGTGAAGCGTGGCCCGCAGTTGGTGCAGTTGAGGAATGGATAACGGTAGCGCCGGTCTGTGGGATCAAACAGTTCGCGCAGGCAATCAGCGCAGGTGGCCGCGTCGGCGGGAATGCCTGTACTGACCTGACCGTGCACCGCGCTGGCGACGATGAGAAATTCTTTTTCCTGTTTTAGTGAAATGCCGTGGGCGATTATGGAATCGATGCGCGACAGCGGAGGAGCTTCTGTCGTGAGACGAGCGCGAAATGCAGCGATGCGCTCGGACGGGCCTTCAACCTCAATGATTACGCCATCCGTGTCGTTGCCGATGAATCCGCTCAGGCCTTCTTGCAGCGCGAGCCTGTAAACAAACGGGCGAAAACCGACACCCTGCACAACGCCGCGTACCTGGAGCTCTTCGCGGCGGCTTGCTGCCGGCTCCGGCACGCTGCTAACCGATCCCTGCATCAGGAAACCAGCATAAGGCATGCCGGATCTTCATGGGACCTGAAGGCTTTGCATGAATATGAGCGTTACGCCTCGCCTGCCACTCCCGGGAGCAGTCCGGCTACGATTTCCAGGATGTGAGTAGGGTGCAGTGGCTTGGCTAGAATCTGCGTCAGCGGCTGGCCGTCCCTTTTCGCTGACTCCAGCAATTCGCTGGTGCCGGGATGACCGGAGACGAGAACCAGTTGGCAGCCGGGATAGTTCGAGTTCAGCACCTCGCCGAACTCGATTCCATTCATTCGCGGCAGCATCACATCCACGATGGCCAGGTCCGGCTGCCAGCCAGCGATAACCTCAATCGCCTGTTCTGCGGAATCTGCGACACGCACGCGATAGCCGCGCGCGAGAAAGATCAGTTCCAGCGTCTCCGCGACATGGGCGTCGTCGTCGACAATCAAAATGTTGCTGCCGCCGGGAACAGTTGCCATAACGGTTTGGCTGCGCTTTCTTTAAGAGACAGTTACATTGCCATAAGGGCCGTCGTGCCCGAAAACGATGACGGCCCTCCTGCCAAAACAACCACTCGGAAGCGAACTTCCTCGCCTCTATTGGCTGACTCCAGCGCAAAATGAGGCGACAAGATACCGGCGAAAGGATGATAGTGAAACAATCCGTTCGTTGAGATGCAGAAACCTCTCGCCGGGTTTTCCAGCGCTCGCGCAAATCGTTCTCCACCACGTTCGAGCAGCGCTTCACTGCGGATTCGGCGTTCGGTCGTCGCCGCTACCGCTCCGGAGACGCCGGATTCTGCCCAGGCTGCATGTTCTGCCCCGACGGTGATTGCTGCTGCGAGTTCGAGCCTCCGGTCGGAACGCCGATCGATGCGCCGGAGATCACCAGTTGCACGCGACGATTCTCCGCGCGGCCTGAATCGGTGGAGTTGTCAGCCACCGGGTGCATCTCGCCGTATCCCTGCGCGGTGACGTTGTTCGGCCGAACGTTTTGCGCGACCAGGAAACCTCGCACGCTGTCGGCGCGCTGCTCGGAGAGCTTCTGATTGTATTCGGCTGAGCCGACGTTGTCGGTGTATCCCTCCACCTGCACTCTCAGGTCCGGATACGCGAGCAGGATTCCGGAAACCTTGGCCAGCTTTACCTGTGCGTCAGGTTTCAGTTCGTATTTGTTGAACGCGAACTGCACATTCGGCATGTCCATGATCAAGCCGCGAGCCGTCTCCTTCGTCTGCATCACCTGGCTCAACTGCTGGCGGAGCCGCTCGCGGGACGCCTGCGCCTGCCGGGCAACCAGGAGCGCCTGCAGTTGCGCCTGGCGCGCCGCGGCGGTCTGCTGCTGGGCCGCCATCTGCTGCTGGCGGGCTTGTGCGGTTGCCAGCAGGGCCTGCTGTTGTTGCTGCTGCGCCTGCATCCGGGCCTGTTCGGCTGCCGCGCGTGCCGCTGCCTGCTGCTGCGCAAGCTGCTGCGCCTGGGCAGCTGCTACCGCGGCCTGCGCGCCGACCAGTTGACTCGCCATGATGTTGGCTTCGCGTAGCTTGCGGATGGTAATCAGCCTCGCGTCCTCGGCAGTCTGCACGGCTGCGCGCGCATACGTGATGGTCTGTTTCCGGTTGCGCCTGCGCCGGTCCGACTGGTTGGCCTGGTCGAGCGACTTCTGCGCGGCGGCCATGGTGTCGGGCGCGTACTGGCTGGCGCCGGCTGCTTCGGCAATCCGCACGGCGTTGTCCGCCTGGTACAGCTCCAGCGGCGAGCGCATATCCCGCGTGATAGGGTTCGGCACCGCGTTCAGGCCGGCTGTCTGCTCATAGGCTCCGCGTGGCAGCAATGCATAGTGAACAGTTATCTGTTCCACCATGCCCTTTGTCTTTTTCAGAACATAATTTTCCACCGTCACAAGGTTGCTGGGCATGGTTACGGCGAAATACGGCTCGGCTGTCACGATCAAGCCGAAGGCCTGCAAGCTAGTGCTAACCGTAATCTCGTTCTCATCTTTCTTACCGGTAGGCAGGACCTCGCCCAGATTTACCGGCCGGCCCTCGGGCGTAATCGCCCACAGCACGTAGGTCAGGTACGCGCGGCCAAAGCTATTGGCCGGAACTAGATTGTAGAAATTTGCATGAATCATCGTCCGGCCAGCCAGAGCGTCCACGGTTGCGTGGCCGGTCGCCTTCGAAAGCAGCGAAGTGCCCCGAAATCCAATCTCCGTTTTTCCTCTGCGATGCATGTAGTTGATGGCAGGGACTTCGCGTCCGACAACCTGGATGCGGTAAAGCGGCGTATTGTCCCAGGCGCCTTGCGCAGCCTGTTGATTGTCCTGCTGGTTTTGGTTCTGCTGGATGATTTGGTTCTGAATTTGGTTCTGGATTTGGTCCTGCTGGTTTTGGTCTTGCTGGTTTTGCTGGTATTGCTGCTGGCCTCCGGACATGGGGTTCATCTCCTGTGAGACCAGTAGCCTGGCGCCGCCTATCAAAAGGGCAATCAAGGCGTATTTGTGCATGCGATTCATGGTGTTCAAGACTCCCGCGTTTGCGCGATCCTGAACTGCCTTGCGCCCCGCGCAACGCTATCTGTGGCCGTTCTTAACCCATGCTTGATGCCGGTGCGCAGAACGGTGTTGTCCCACTCAGGGGGCGCTCGAAATGTGGATTTTCCATTGCGAATGCAGCTTGGGAGGCTGTAAGAAGGCGGCATTTTGTCCTTTTAAATCAGGACGAATTTGTTTGAGGAGAATCAGGGCGTGAATTTGTCTCTCTCCAAAGAGATACCACTTGTATTTTTATTTCAGGCAGCTATGAAGTTTTTGCAGTCCGCCCCACTTCTCGAAATGTGCCCACGAAGCCCTGGTAATCTCACCGGCGGGTCGTGGTTTGCCATTGCCCGAGCCAGGATAGATGACGTAAGCGACTCCCCGATCGGTTCCCCCAGTACGGGCATCGGGGTCTATGTCGAGCATCTTCGCCAAAGCGATTGAACCTTCTCCCATCGGCAAATCGGGTGCGCTTTCATCCGCGACGATTGCATCCGCTATCTTGCCGTTTTCAAAATTCATTACGGTGGCGAAGTCGCCAAGTTTCGCGTACTTGAAGCCCTCAGGCGGAAGCACCACATAGGGTATGCTTGCCGCATCGACAAACCGCCTGGGGTTGTGCTCATCTTCAACGCTGGAATCGTAGAGCGAAGTCATCGACACGTAGTACCCCGGAGCAGGATCGCCTTTTTTCTGAATGACTGGCCGGCCATCCGGGTTCCCTGTATCCGTGGCCAATGCCCACCAGTTTCCGGGATGGCCCGCATTTTCGATAGAGTCAAGCCCAAGCCGATAGTCCGGGTTGTAGGCGCGATACGCCCCATCTGCATCGATTGCCATGCCACTTTGATAAACAAATGCCTGCACGCCGGATGTACTGCACGACCACGCAGTCGTCGAATGATGCCGGAATAGCTTAGTCCTTTGGGGATTCCGGGAAGAAGCGGACAGTCCATGCGATGAGCTGAATGATAAGAAAACAAGCGCGATAAGCCGGGAGGATAATCTCACAACTGGCACGCTACGCCTTCGCCGCTCCTCCTTCAAGCATTTCATCGAAATTCCTGAGCGGCCTTTCTGGGCGGAACGGTAGCTGCGACGCAGGCAAACCCTGAGCTGGCCGATCATCCGCCGCTTGGTCTCCAACACGTCCATTCCCCTTAACGACAAAACCTGCTATCGGGGCCGATATTATCAAAGGCGGCATTTTGTGGCGGCATTTTGTCCTTTGACAAGAAGAAATTGTTCGGCGAGGAGCTTTGCACACGATGGAAGAGCTCAAGGAAGCGAAATTCGGTACAAATTCCGGTGGACCGTAGTTTTCACCCATGCATAGTGGTCGGGGTCCTTGCCCGGCACCAGCCACGCACGGCTCACTGATTCGGCGCCATGAACCACGCTCGGCGGGGCCAGCGGCGGAATCCCTCCCGCGGGAAGATCCGGCAGGCTTTCTCCCGGACCAACGGGAATCGCCAGAGTTCGTCCCGGTCCCGTCCGTGATGAATCCTCAACCGGAACGAAGAGAAACTTCCCATCCGTCGACCATTTCGGAGTGCAGTAGCTCGAGCAAATTCGGCGCGGCTCTCGGCCGTCGAGCGGAATTTCCACGATCGCAGGAAGATTTTTTGCCGGCGTGCTGGAAACTGCGGCGGCGATCCACCGCCGGCTCGGCGATACGCCCTGGAACTCCAGGATGGGATACGTAAACATCCTCGAATGGTGCGATCCGTCCACATTGACCTGCTCCAGGTAATTCGTGTTCCCCTCTGAGTGCAGGAACAGGATCTGCCCTCGCGAGCCAAAATGCGGCGACCTTGCACCGGAGATATTCAATTTAATTGCGGGTGAGCTTCGATCCATGGGGGCCATCCACAATTGCGTTGTTCCATCCGGCGCAGCAGTTGTGTACACCACCTGTTTGCCATCCGGAGACAGATCGAAGGCAGTCATCGAAATTCCGGAGAACACCGCCTCGCTGTTCCCCGAGTCAACCACCGTGCGCCACAGTTCCGCGCCGGAATCGTCGCCACGCCGCAGAAGGTAATAGAGGATGCTGGCGTCCGGGTTGAAAACAGGAGGAGACAGTTGGTCTGCCACTTCACCTTCGGAAGAAAGTGGCCGCTCACTCCCGCCAGAGTGAATCCAGATGGCGCTCTCATGCACTCCCAGTGACGTGATCAGCGCCCGTCCATCCCGCTCCACTGCCAGTCCATCCTCTTCCGTTGGCCCAAATGTGATTTGCTCCGGCTCTCCATCCGGAAAATGCTGCCGCCAGATGTGACTCTGTCCTGCAACAGTTGCAGTGAAATACATCCACTTGCCATTGGGCGACCAGGCAGCGGCAGTGCAGGCGCCAGCCGGGCCAACCAATCGGGGCGGGGCCAGACTTGTGGGATCCGAGACCTCCAGAGCTACCAGCCGGCATGGCGCCCAATCGCCATTCCCGTTCATCTCAACGATCAAAGCCCAGCGACGGTCCGGAGATGGAGACGTGTAATGAGCCATGCCGCGCTCGTGCGCTGGGAGATAGACTTCGCGCAGGTCCGCGCGCGTGACCGTTGCTGTAACCACACCCATGTGGATTCCCGACTGAATCTCGGAAAAGACCAGATGCTGCGAGTCTAGCCACTCCAGACCTGCGGCATTCCGCAGCAGAAGGTGAGGCTCGCCTCCTAATGCTGAGACTTCATAAGTGGAAAATCCGGACCCCTCCAGCACCGTATATGCGATCTCGGACCCATCGGGTGAGAATGCCAGCCCATATTTCTGTCGATCGTCGTCCGTCACCCGCCGGGCCTCTCCGTTCGGCAGCATCTTCACGTAGATTTGATCGGCTGTGAGGAATGCATTACCGCCACGGATAAATGCCACCAAATGCCCATCCGGTGATAAGGCAGGCGCCACCGCCGAATCCGTAAAATCTGTGAGCTGCGTGTATTTGATCTCCGGCTGACGATCTTGCAATCGATAAAGCGCCGTACCGCCGAAGGCGAGGACTGCACAGGCCCCTGCTCCCACGTACCAGCCCAGAACCTTCCACCCTGAAGGCGAAGCGGCAGCTGGAGGTGGTTCAGAAATGGCCTCAGCGGGCCGAGCCGGCGCAACCGCAGAAACCGGCGCGATGAACCGGTAACCCATCCCGATGACGGTCTGGATGAATTGCGGATGGTCGGGATCGTCGCGAAGGAGATAGCGAAGCTTGCGAATGGCCGTATTGATGCCGTGTTCGGTGTCAACGAAGACTTCGCTCGACCATAGCCGCTCGGCAATCTCCGGCCGCGTCACCAGCTGCCCCTCGCGCGAAACCAGCAGGATGAGCAACTCCATCGGCTTCCGCTCAACGCGCAGCGATTGACCCTTACGACGCAGCTCAAAGCTGCCGCAGTCGAGTTCGAAGTCGCCGAATTGGAGAATCGAACCGGAAAGGATACCGGGCAAGAGAACCTCCTGCGCCCGGAAGAATGTTCAAGTAATGCTCAAGTATGTCACGGGAAATGCCTAATTAGAAAGAGTTTCGCGATTCACCAGAACTTTACCTTCCGCTTCACCACGGCTTCATTGCTTTCGGGGGGAGTAAAGGCTACTTACGGGTACAGCCGGAAAGCTCTCCGGCCAGGAGGAGAGATGAGGACGAGATTTTGGACGATGTTGATATGGTGCACCGGTGCGGCTGCCCTTGCTTTCGCCGTGGCGCCCGGAGCCGCGGCGCAGTGCGGTTTGCCCAACAAGCCGGTCAAGCCCATGCGCTGGCCAATGACCTGGCAGCGGCAGTTTGGCGCGGGGCATGCCTCGCTGGTCAGCGCGGCCTTCGAGGGTAGCGACCAGCCGTCCATTGTTGGGATGTGGCACGTCGTGTTCACTGCGCAGACGCAGAACGGAGAACCCGTCCCCGTACCGGGCGGAGTGACGTTCGACAATTCCGTGGTGGTCTGGCACAGCGATGGAACAGAGATCATGAATTCATCGCGGTCGGCACAAGACGGAAATTTTTGCCTGGGCGTATGGAAGCGCACGGGGGACCGCACATATCTTCTCAACCACATTCCATGGCAGGGAAATGTCTATGACCCGACGGTGCCGCCGGATACCATTGGGAAGCCCCAGGACGGTGCTCAGCTTATTGAGAAGATTACCTTGAGCGCGGACGGGAATTCCTATAGCGGAACATTCACCCTGAATGCATACGACAGTTCCGGGAGCGTCTACGCGTCGTTTACCGGCGTGCTCTCAGCCAAGCGCATTACCACGGAGACGCCTTTCAGCGATCTGCTTTGAGCGGCGGGGTAGCCGGATGTCCCGGGTCTCGTTTGTGAGACCCGGGAACCAGCCGGTTCAACCTAACGCATTTTTCCTGGTTAGCCCTTTTTTACCGCGTGGCCGCGGCCATCGCGCGTTTCGTTGCCGTGGAAGTTTTGCATGTGGTTTACATTGTGTGCGGGCGTTGGGTGCTCGCCGCGCGCCGGCATCGGCCCGTGATAGCCGTGCTGCGGATCGAAGTGGTTGTTCACGTGGCCGTTGAAGTGAGCGGGGCCGTGATACCAGGGGCCGACGCCGATGAACACGCCATTCGTGAACCACTCCGGGCCGTAATAGCCATAGGGAGCGCACTTGTAGGGGGCGTAATCATAGTAGCCGTAGGGGCAAACGGGCGCTGGACCGATGTTCACGCCCACGCTTACCTGCGCAGCTGCCTTCGGGGCTCCGGGAACCGCCAGCAGAATTGCAGCGGCAGCAAGAGCACAGACACTGAGACGATTCATAAACCGGTGTTCTCCTTCACGAGATGAATTTTGCAGCGTCGACCGGACGAATTATACTCCGATTGCCCAGTTCGCCACCTGGAAGCAGAGTGCAAGCTGTGCAGTGGTACTGCTTTTTCATCAGATGAAGAGAGATTTCGAAAAGGATGCCGCGCTTGTGGACAAAAATCCGCGCAGCGCTAATAGCAATCCCTGCTTTCACCTCACAGATTGGCCGCGGCCATTGCGGAACTGGTTGCCACGGAATCCGTTAACTCTGCCTGGGGGGCGACCCGGAGCCGGCCGCGCGCCGCGTGCCGGATATGTCCCACGGTAGCCGAAGCGCGGATCGAAGCGGCTATTCACCGGGCCTCGCCAGTTGGCTGGACCGCGAAACCAGGGTCCGGCGCCGATGAAGACGCCATTGTTGAACCACGAGGGGCCGTAGTAGCCATAAGGTGCGCAGCCGTACGGAGGAAAGGCAAAGTAGCCGTAAGGGCAGACGGGCGCGGGACCAACATTCACGCCGAAGCTAACCTGCGCTGCCGTTTTGGGAGCTGCCATCGCCATCAGCAGAACAGCCGTTGAAGTAAGAGCAAAAATTCTACGAATCATAAGCCCGTGTTCTCCTCTGGTCGTAATCCGCGGAACGGGCGCCACCCCTCCCGCGCGCGACCCTGCGCCCTGGCGCCACCAATCGGGAGAAGACCGTGCGTTCGAACCGCGCGTAGGCTTTGCCGAGTTGGTCTGGGCGCTTGCCAGTCTGATGGAAGAAAATTTGGAAAAGGATGCCGCGCCGGGCCGTCATCAAATGACGTGAAGCAAACCGGTTTTTGTGTGGCAGACAGACGGGTCCTGTATGTCTCCGGCTCAATCAACGTTGATTGTTGATTGAAGACAAGGATGGATTGAAGCTCAGTTGCGGCCAACCGCCGTTCCCGCAGCCGTTTGACATGAATATGAATAGTGGCTCTGCGCGAGGACTGGAGCACACGGCGAAGGCCGGAGCACACGGCAACAGGATTGCCGCAAGAATAGCCAGGCACTTGATGGCTGCGCCGGCTGTTAAGAAACAAACACTTAGCGAATAAAAGCCATTGTCAGATGGTTCACCACAAAAGCCGCGCCATAGGCCATCGCCAGCATGTAAAAAAACTGCACTGCTGGCCACTTCCAGCCATTGGTTTCGCGCCGCACCACGGCAATGGTCGAAGTGCACTGCAAGGCAAAGGCGAAGAAGATCATCAGCGCCAGCGCGCCGCCCAGAGTCAAGTCATGGTGCAGCGCAGCCTGCAGGCTGAGCGACTGCGTGCTCGGGTCGGCGCCGTAAAGCGTGCCCATGGTGCTCACCATCACTTCGCGCGCCAGCACGCTTGAAAGCAGCCCGATGCCGATCTCCCAGTTAAAGCCGAGCGGCGCAATTGCCGGCTCGATAAAATGGCCCAGCCGGCCGATGATGCTTTGCGCCAGTTGTGGCGCAGTCAGCGAGCCCGAAGCCGTGTGCGCCACCGGCAGGTGCGCCAGCACCCACAGCGCCAGCGTCACCATGAGGATAATCGTGCCCGCGGTGCGGAGGAAGATCCGCGCGCGGTCCATGAGCCGCAGCACGAGCGAACGCAGCGTCGGCATGCGGTACTGTGGCAGCTCAAGAATGAAGGGCGTATCGCTCGATTTCAGGATCGAGCTCTTGAGCAGCCGAGCCGTGGCAAATGCCGCGACAAACCCGGCCAGATAAAGGCCCAGCATGACCAGCGTGCGCAGACCGATGATCCCGTGCAGATAAAAAATGTTGGGAATAAAGGCAGCGATCAGCAGCAGGTACACGGGCAGCCGCGCCGAGCAGGTCATGAACGGCGTTACAAGAATCGTCGCCAGCCGGTCGCGCTTGTTCTCGATCGTGCGCGTGGCCATGATGGCCGGCACGGCACAGGCGTAGGCCGAAAGCAGCGGGATGAAAGCCTTGCCGTTCAATCCAATTGACCGCATGGCGCGATCGGCGATCAGAGCCGCTCGGGCCAGATAGCCCGTGTCCTCAAGAATCCCGATGAAGAGAAAGAGCAGAAGAATCTGCGGCAGAAAGACCAGCACTGACGCGATGCCCTTCCACACGCCGTCGATGACCAGCGATTGCAACCAGCCCGCGGGTAAGAGCGGCTGGGCCAGGTTGCCCAGCCACGTGAGCAGGTTTCCAAAGCCGTCAGAGAGCGGCTGGCCGATGGAAAACACCACCTCGAAAACACCGACCACGACGAGCAAAAATAGCAGCGGCCCCCAGAGGCGATGCAGCAGCACGTTGTCGATCCTGCGCGTGTTCTCGGCCGAAAGCGGCGCGCGATAATTCGTCCGCCGGCTCACCTGCGCGGCCCAGCTATGTGTACTTGCGGCGTTGCCCAGCACCGGCAGCGTCAGCGGCTTGTCCACTGTGCCGTTGCCCGGCTGGTTCAGGAACAGCGCCACGGCGTCCAGTCCGGTGCCCTGCGTGGCGCTGATCTGCGCGACGGGAGCGTTGAGTTCGCGCGCCAGCTTGAGCGGGTCGATGGAGCCGCCGCGCGCCTTCATCAGGTCGCTCATGTTCAGGAGCACCAGCGTGGGCAATCCCACAGCCAGCACCGGCGCGGCCAGCATGAGCTGCCGCGTCAAATGAAGCGAGTCCAACACCAGAAGAACAGCGTCCGGCTTGGGCGTGCCGGGCATGCGGCCGCGCAGCACGTCCACGGCTACGCGCGCGTCCTCAGAGTATGGAGTGAGCGAATAAACTCCCGGCAGGTCGATGAGCGTGAGATCTTCACGGCCTACGCCGGCCATTACGCCCATGTGCTGCTCCACCGTAACGCCCGGATAATTCGCGACCTTCTGCCGCAGTCCGGTGAGCCGGTTGAAGAGCGTGGATTTACCAGAGTTGGGCGGGCCGATGAGAACGACCGTGCGGATGGCGCCTCGCGTTGGCGGTGATGGAGGTGGAACAAACTCCGAAGTCTCGCAACAGGAGATCATCGCGTAACAACCCCTGCCAGCTGAACAGCCGTTGCTCCAACCGCTTCGGTCTTATGCTCGGCTTCCCCCAGCGTGCCGGTCCTCACGGCCGTCTGCTCTTGAGCCGCCCGCACCTGGATGGCGGAGGCGGTCTCGCGGCGCAACGCGATCTCGATGCCATCGACGGCATAAACCGTCGGGTCGCCCGCCGGCGCCCGGCGCAGCGCCGTCACCCGCGCATCGGGAACAAACCCCATGTGCATCAGGTGGTTCTGCACCGATTCAGGCAGATCGAGCGTAACCAGAACCCCGGTTTCGCCGACCCGCAAATCGCTTAAAACGCTCACCCGCCTGACTCCGCTGGAACGCTGAAGGGGCAACCCCTGAAGGGACAGCACCCGCAAAATACGACCGGAATGGTCGCATTTAAGTATACGGCCATCTGCGGCGGCTCTGCAAATGCTGAAACCGGACCTGATTCCAGGCCTAATACTGGGCTTAGTTCGGCGCATGCAGACCTCCTATGAGCGCTGGCACGCGTTCCAAATTTCTCCATGGCCGTGCTCGAATTCAGCGATGATCCAGGTTTATCAATCAAATGGCTTCGGCAAAGTGATTTCAGTCACTCTCGTCGCGCAACACCGTGTCGCAGGCGAATTGCCGCTGCGCCCGCTGCCGGCTCGTGGTAGAACGTGAGCATGACGGCAGAAGAATTCCGCGCCTCGCTGACTCACGCCTCGCCACCGGAGGGTTTGGCTGCGCCGGCCGCTGCTCTCTGGTGGGACGCTAAGGGCGACTGGGCCCGCGCTCACGCCACGGTCGACGATCTCAGCACGCCGGAAGGCATGGCCGTCCACGCCTACCTGCATCGCAAGGAGGGCGCGGACTGGAACGCTGACTACTGGTACAACCGCGCCGGGCGCCGCTTTCACCGGCCGGCGCTCGATGCCGAATGGCAGGCGCTGGTGGAAGGCCTGCTGCGCTGAGCCAGCGCAGGCCTCGTAGTTTGGCCGCCCAGCTTACTACGCCTTCAGCGACGCCATATCGATTGAGAAGCGGTACTTCACGTCCGACCGCGCCATTCGGTCGTAGGCCTCGTTTACCTTCTGGATCGGAATAACCTCAACGTCGGCGGTGATGTTGTTCTTCCCGCAGAAATCCAGCATCTCCTGGGTTTCTGCAATGCCGCCGATCAGCGAGCCGGAAAAGCTGCGCCGCTTGAAAATCAGTCCGAAGACCGAGACGGGCAGCGGCTGGTCGGGTGCGCCCACCATGGTGATGTTGCCGTCGCGCTTGAGCATATTGATGTAGGCATTGATGTCGTGCGGCGCGGCCACGGCGTCGAGGATGAAGTCGAAGCTGCCGGCGTGCTTGTTCATCTCGTCGGCATTCTTTGAGATCACCACCTCGTCTGCGCCCAGCCGGCGGGCATCGTCCTTCTTCGAGGGCGAGGTTGTGAAAACGACCACGTGCGCGCCCAGCGCATGCGCAAACTTGACCGCCATATGACCGAGGCCGCCGAGTCCGACCACGCCCACCTTTTTGCCCTTGCCAACGCCCCAGTGGCGCAGCGGCGAATAGGTAGTGATCCCGGCGCAGAGCAGCGGCGCAGCGCCGGCAAGGTTGAGGTTCGTCGGAACGCGAAGCACAAAGTGCTCCTTCACGACGATGCTGTCGGAATAGCCACCGTACGTCACGCCGCCCAAATGCTTGTCAGGAAAGTTGTATGTGAGCACGAAGTTCGGGCAGAACTGCTCGAGGCCCGCTTTGCATTCGGGGCAGGTGCCGTCGGAGTCGACCATGCAGCCGACCGCGGCGATATCGCCCGGCTTGAACTTCTTGACGGCGGGACCGACCTTCGTCACGCGGCCCACGATCTCATGGCCGGGCACGCACGGGTAGACGGTGGGCATCAGGCCTTCCCACTCGTTGCGCACCTGATGCAGATCGGAGTGGCAAATGCCGCAGAAGAGAATCTCGATCTGCACATCGTCTTCGGTGGGCTCGCGGCGCTGGATAGTGGTGGAAGCAAGCCCGGACTTGGCGCTTGCAGCGGAGTAAGCCTTTGCTTTGTACATTAAGCACCTCAGCCGGAAGGGATGCGACGCGGCTGTGCGCCGATGCAGAATTTCGCCATGGTGAAGGGCACGGGCTTCACTGGCTGCGGAAAAACTCTGCGCGAGCCAATGTTTTGAAAGGGCACAGCTTTAGCTTTGCCAAAAACACCAATAAATCAGCACGGCTTTAGCCGCCGAGGGATGTCTTTCGAAGGTTGAGCCGAAGACATTGGATTTTTCAGCAACCTGTGGGGCTATAGCCCCTGAGGAAATGCGCAACTCAACTGAGCCACCACCCGGTCGCGCAGTCACTTTTCTTTTCGAATCTGCAGATGATAGTCCGTGTAGTCGATCAGCACCACGGTCGTTCCGAACAGCAAGCTCGACGACTCGGCGCGCGCATGCGTGGCCATCGCGTGGCCGTCGATGTTCACGTACTGCCGCATCATGTGCGTGGTGTGGGCGAAGGGCGACGGGCTCTTTGACGCGATCCCGTCCACGCGCACAATCGTCCCGTCGCGCGCATCCACCCACAGCGTGCCGTCGACCATATTTGGCGCCTTAGTCTTCGGCTTGATGGCCAAGGCGTAACAGGTGCGGCCGTCGATCAGGTCGATCGGCTGCGCGCCGCCTTTGAGCTTCATCTCGTAGTTTGCAGAGGTGAACCACGAGCGCTCCACATTTGCCGGCTTGTTCAGCTCGGTTTCGTTATCGATCAGCGGCCGCAGGCCGTATCTCTGCACCAGGTCCGAACCGCTTTGCGAGAGGATGGTGTACTTTTTGCCGACGCCCTTTGTGTAGCTGTCAATTGCTGTCATCTCCGCGGCAGGCTGCGTTGCACCCTTGCCGCGATAGACGCGGTAGTGCTCGGTGTCGCTGAAGGCCAACACGTTATCCACGCGCCGCTGCACGGCTGCATCCACCATGCGGATAACGGCGGCTTGATCGGGCTGCTGCGCGAGAACCGCGGGGGCAAGGGCCGCCGGCGTGCTGAATGCAATTAGAAGCGCGAAACGAGCGCAGACAGAGACGCCGCGTTGAACGCCGCGCAATCTCATGGCTGATGCGAAGTTTACGCTGCTCACCGGCTGGCTGCAATCATCTGCGCCGCGTGCTGCAGGCTGGTGTCGGTCACCTTCGCGCCGCTCAGCATTCTTGCCACTTCATGCATGCGGGCGGGATCGTCGAGCACGCGGATCTGCGTCGTGGTGCGGCCCTGCGTCTCGCTCTTTTCTACCGCCAGGTGCTGATCGGCAAAGGCGGCGATCTGCGGCAGGTGCGTGATGCACAGGACCTGTTGCGCGCGCGCCAGCGCTTTCAACTTCTGGCCGACAGCCTCGGCAGCGCGGCCGCCGATGCCGATATCGATTTCGTCGAAAACCAGCGTGCGCGGCGTAATTTTTTTCCTGGTTTTGGAGGAGTTTTCTTCTACCGCAGCCTTCAGCGCCAGCATCACGCGGCTCAACTCGCCGCCGGAGGCGATCTCGACCAGCGGCTTCAGCGGCTCGCCGGCGTTGGTGGCGATACGATACTCCACCTCGTCCCAGCCTGCAGCGGTCCAATGCGTTTCTTCTTCCCCGCTGGCGACCGCGATCTCAAAGCGCACCTTCATGGCCAGCGAATTGATCTGCAATTCGGCCAGTTTGGCCAGGCGCGTGGCAGCGGACTTGCGCTCCGCGGTCAGAGCCGCTGCGGCTGCGCGATATGCTTCCGCCGCGCGGTCCAAATCGGCGCGCAGCGTCTTGAGGATTTCGTCGCGGTCTTCGACCTCGCTGAGCTTGCGGGTCACGTCCTCGCCGAAGGCGATAACCTCGGCGACCGTCTTGCCATACTTGCTCTTGAGCCGGTCGAGCAGGGCAAGGCGATCTTCGATTTCAGCCAGTCGCTCGGGGCTGGCGTTAATCCCTGCTGCATAGTCGCGCAGCGTGGCGGAGATATCGGAGACGGTGGCGCGCGCTGAAGCGATCTGCTGTGCGGCATCGGTAAAGCGAGCGTCGTAGCGGGCCAGTTCCTCCACGTTGCGCAGCGCGCCGCGCAGCGCAGCCTCTGCCGAAGAGCCGCCCTCGTAGAGCTGATCGAAAGCGCTCATAGCGGCGGCATAGAGCCTTTCGGAATTGGCCAGCACGCGCTTCTCGGTTTCGAGAGTTTCGTCCTCGCCGGCTCCATCTTTTCCGGCCGCGAGGCGCGCGGCCTCGATCTCCTTGGCTTGGTAGCTCCACAGGTCAACCATGCGCAACCGGTCCTGCTCGCCCTCAAGCAACTCATTCAGCTTTTCTTTCACCGTGCGCCAACGGTCGTATGCCTCCGTGGATGCATCGGTGGAGATGCTGCCGAAGATGCCGCCGAAGCGGTCAAGCAAAATGCGCTGCTGCGCCTGATCAAAGCTGGTGAGGGTTTCGCTCTGCGCGTGCACCAGTGCGAGCTCGGGCGCGAGTTGCTTGAGCACGGTCACCGTCGCCGGCTGATTGTTGACGAAGACGCGGCCCTTGCCGCTCGACAGAATTTCACGCCGCAGAATGACCTCTGCGCTCTCGGCATCGATGCCGTTGGCTTCGAGGACGGCTTCGGCGCCGGCGGTCGACTCAAAGACGCAGGAGACGACGGCTTTTTCCGCGCCGTGGCGCACCACGTCGGCCGAAGATTTGCCGCCCATCAACAGGGCCAGCGCATCTACAAGAATGGACTTGCCCGCACCGGTTTCGCCGGTGAGCAAATTCAGCCCCGGGCCGAAGGTGGCGATGGCGTGATCGATGACGGCATAATTTTCAGCGCGCAGCTCGACAAGCATAAAAGGACATGAATCCGTGCGCAGCATAGCACGAACGGCATGTGTTCGGGGCGCGCATTTCCGTGCCCTGTTCTTTCCGCCGCTTTTTGCGGAAAGGGCGGGAGGTCCATGCACTCGCCTTGCGAAGTCTTTTCTTTCCCACCCTCGCGCCAGAAAAAAACCGCGAGAATGGGGTACGGAAGTGTATGGGCTGAGCCAGCAGGAGCCCAATCGATAACTTGGAGCAATTTTGAGCGTCTGATACCGTAAAGACTGAGGTGAATTCCAATTTTTACTGCTGCTTTAGCGCTTTTTTTGCAAGCTGACGGCGGCGCCGGCCCTGACCAGGGCATCCACGGGTTTAGTGGGCTGGCCTCGATGATGAGCAACATCGGGCCCATCGCTGTCGGCGTGCTGGTGCTGCTGGCGATTTCGAGCTTCTACTCCTGGACGCTCATCTTCGCCAAGATGTCCACCTTTCGCAAGGCGACAAAGGACAGCCGGCGCTTTATCCGCGCCTTCCGCAAGGCCACGCGGCTGCAGGAGATTTCTAACACTGCTGCCCAGTGCCAGGCGAGTCCCCTGGCGCAGGTCTTCGAGGATGTGTACGAGACCTACAAGCGTCAGACGGGCGGCTCGGGCCCGGCGCGGAACCTCATTCCGCTCGAACGCACCGGGCAGACTGCGGCCAGTGAAGCGGTAACCGTGCTCGAACGCCGCATGACGTGGCTGGCGACGATCGCCGGCACCGCTCCGTTCGTGGGGCTGTTCGGCACGGTCATGGGCGTGGTGGATGCTTTTCTCGGCCTGGGCACGGCCGGCGCGGCCACGCTGCATGCAGTGGCGCCGGGCATCGCCGAGGCGCTGGTCACCACTGCGGCCGGATTGTTTGTCGCGGTTCCAGCTCTGGTGGCCTATAACCAGTTCACCGCGCGCATCCGCGTGTTTGCTTCGGCCACGGATGACTTTTGCCGCGAGCTGCTGAACTCGCTCGAAGAGATTCCGGTGCGCGCCGCCGCGCCGCAGACCCGCCTGCAGGACGAGCTGCCGCGAGAGGCCGAGCCGCGCGGGATTTTTAAGTAGGGGTTTCGAACCAGGTGGGTGCCCCACCCTCGCCACGTCTTTGTTTTTGTGGCTAGGGTGGGGAATCATCTCGGAGATTCAGTATGGCTTTTTCAACTAGCGCAGGACAGACGCGGAGCTCGCTGGCCGAGATCAACATCACGCCTCTCGTGGACGTGGTGCTGGTGCTGCTGGTGATCTTCATGATCACCGAGCCGGTGTTGCAGTCGGGAATCGAAGTCAACGTGCCCAAGACGCACACCGTGAAGGTGATCACCGAACAGCGCATGGTGGTGACGATCGACAAGGACCAGAATATTTTTCTGAACGATAAACCGATCAACATTGCCGACCTGCCCACGCGGCTGCACCAGCCCGGCGTGGATCCTGCGCACCAGGCCATTTATCTGCGCGCCGATCAGACTGTGCCATTCGGCATATTCGCCGGCGTAATGGACGCGGTGAAGCAGTCGGGAATTACGAATGTTTCGATCGTGACGCAGCCGCTGGAGACGAAGCCGGCTGGCGGAGAGTAGAGATTTTGCTTTCCCACCATGGCGACAAAAACAAAGAGGTCGCGAGGGTGGGGCACCCAAGTTCGTGGATTTGGGTGCAGCACGCGGGCTTGATGGTCCACGTCTTTGATTAAGGATGAGCGGTTTGATTGACAGCGCGGCGCATCTGGAACGAGAGCTTTCTCCCGAGCCCATCGCTGGGCCTGCGGTTGGAGCCATCGCGCTGCATCTGGCGCTGGGGCTTCTGCTGGGCTACTACGCGTGGATTCTCGGCCTCTTTCATCACAACGTTTGGGGTACTGCAGGCTTGGGCGGATCAATGCATGTAACCCTGGTAGCTCCGCTCCCCTTGCCCAGCGAGCAGGTGAACCAGAATGTGCTCTCCACCGAGACGCCGAGCCAGGCGCCGGCCCCGCCGAGCCCGAAGGAACAGCACCAGGTGGACGAGACGGCAATCCCGATCCTGGGCAAGCACGCGAAGCCGCAGCAGAAGACCACGCCGAAGACGCCGCCGCACCAGCCTGTGCAGCGGAACCAGGTGTATGGCGAACAGGCCGGAACGAACATTCCGCACGAGCTGAGCCCGCAAACGGCCTCGAACGGTCCTACGAATGTAGGCGACAACGATTTCGCCAGCATGTTCGGGTGGTACGTGGACCAGATCAACCGGAAAATGTCGCAGAGCTGGTATAAGTCGGAAGTTGATCCGCACACACCGCGCGGCGCCCGCGTCTATCTGACCTTCAGCATTAGCCGCGACGGCACTCCCAGCAACGTTCAACTGGCTCGCTCGAGCGGCAGCCAGACACTGGATATATCGTGTGAGCGAGGCGTGCAGCGTGTTGACACTTTCGGTCCGCTGCCAGGCTCCTATAATAAGAGTACGTTGAACGTTTCTTATTATTGTGAGTACTGACTGGCGCAACAGCGCCCCTTGCGCCGCTGGTTACGCGGAGTCAAAAATGATAGACATCGAGTGTGACCTTTCGCCGGGCCCCGCGTCATGGAGTAAGGGCTATCTCGAACTCAGACCTAGCTTCACGCACCAGCAGGAAGGACTGCTTATCGCATGAAGGCGATTTTGCGTTGTTTGCCTCTTTTTTTGTTTTCCATTTTTCTTCTTTTCGCCCCGCACTCCTTCGCTCAGGATTGGGTTCACACCGGCACCAATCTCGGCAACTCGGCGATACGGCTGGCTGCAGCGGATTTCAAGCCCGTCGGCTCCGATCCGCAGACCCCGGCGCTCAAAGCCGTCTTCGACGCTACCCTCTACAACGACCTGAATAACGCCGGCATCTTCGACCTGGTTTCGAAGAGCCTTGCTCCGCAGGCCACGCCCGGCTCGCCGCAGGAGATGGTGCTGAGCCAGTGGTCGGCGCCGCCGGCCAACGCAGCCATGGTCGCCTTCGGCGCGCTTTCGGCGACCAACGGGCGGCTGGTGGTCTACGGGTGGCTCGACGACACGCACAATACTGCCAGCCCGCAGGTGCTGAGCCAGCAGTACAACGAAGTGGCCAGCGAAGACATGGCGCGGACGATTGCGCACAGATTTGCCGACGCCATCATCTACCGGCTGGGCGGCGGCATCAACGGCATCTGCGAAACCAAAATCTACTTCGTCAGCTCGCGCACCGGGTCGAAAGAAATCTGGGTGATGGATTACGACGGCGAGAATCAGCACCAGATCACGCATTTCGGCAGCATCTCGCTCTCGCCGCACGTCTCGCCCGACAATTCGCGCGTCGCCTTCGACACGCTCGGGCGCAACGGGTGGGATGTGCGGATGTACTCGCTCGATCTGGGCCGGATGGTGAGCTTCCCCGGCGGCACGGCGGGCGGCAGCAATCACGCGCCCGCGTGGTCCGGCGACGGAACCAAGCTCGCCTTCTCTTCAGCGCGTTCCGGACACCCGGAGATCTGGGTCTCGGACGACAGCGGCGGCAGCATGCACCGTATCACGTCCTTCGGCACTGAGACTTCGCCCACCTGGAATCCGAAGACCAATTCACAGATTGCGTTTGTGAGTGGACGCACCGGCGAGCCGCAGATTTACGTCATGGACCAGGACGGCTCGAACGTGCAGCGCATGACCGACGGCGGGTACGCTGTATCGCCCTCGTGGTCGCCCGACGGCGCGATGCTGACCTTTAGTTGGAATCGCAAGTACGGGCCGGGCGATCCGGGCGGGCAAGACATTTACATCTTTGACATCGCCAGCAAGCACTGGCAGCAGAACACGCACGAGTCGGGCAGCAACGACTTTCCTTCGTGGTCGCCGGATCAGAGGCATATCGTCTTCGAGCGCACCATCGGTGGCCGCACGCAGATATGGTCAATGCTCTCCGATGGCACGCACCAGCAGCAGTTGACCAAAACGGGCAACAATTTTATGCCGAATTGGAGTTCCAAGTAATGGAGAATCCATCATGCGCCGATTTCAGGGCATGCAGGGCGCACGTGTGCAGAGACACACTGCAGCAGATACGAATGTGCGAACTTGAATTTTGAACTGTGCCGAGCCGCGGGTGCTTGAGCAGGCCCAGGCTTGGCAAAATGGCCAGCCAGATACGAAACTTCCTTAAGAAGCTCAAGTGCCTGGCATTTTATCTGTTGTTCTGCAGTTTTTTCTTGAACGGGGACTAAAGCCGCAACGTCTGCGCCCTGCCTGGGATGCATCGCGACTAAAGAAAGGCTGGATTCCCGAAAATTTTTGAGATTCCAGAAGGAGTGAATTCCCTTGAAGAAGCGCTTGTATGTCTCTGCTGTTCTGCTCCTTGCCATGGTTGCCGTTACCGGATGCAAGAAGAAGCATCCTGTGGCCCCGCAGGCCTCGGCTCCCCCGCCAGTAACGCCCGCTCCCACGGCGCAATTGACGGCGACGCCGACGGTCATCTCGGCCGGCGACCAGGTACAGCTCTCCTGGCAAACCACCGATGCCACCTCGGTTTCGATCGATGGAATCGGCGACGTGCCCACTTCAGGCGTTAAGACGGTGACGCCTACCGAGTCCACCACCTATCACCTTGTGGCCAAGGGCGACGGCGGCTCGACCGATGCCTCGGCCCGCGTGACGGTGAATCCGCCGCCCGCAGTGCAGGCGCCCACCACCGGCATGAGTGCCGAAGAAGAGTTCAAGGCAAATGTCCAGGACATCTTCTTCGACTATGACACGGCCGATATTCGCAGCGACGCGCAGGCCACGCTGGCCAAAGATGCCAGCTACCTGAACGCGCACCCGGATATCAAGGTGGTGATCGGCGGCTACTGCGACGAGCGCGGCAGCGACCAGTACAACCTGGCTCTGGGCCAGAACCGCGCCAACGCAGCCAAGAACGCGCTGGTAAGCCAGGGCGTAGCGGCCAACCGCCTCCGCGTGGTGAGCTACGGCAAGGAGAAGCCGTTCTGCACGGAGTCGAACGAGTCGTGCTGGGCGCAGAATCGCCGTGCCGGCTTCGCGATGGATAACCAATAAAACCAGCTCCGCTGCCGGCCGTCACGCGCGGCAGCGGACCGCTTCAACAGCAGGATGATTCTTGAGATGGGCCGCACGGCAGAGACTCGCGGGCGGCGTACTCTGGTTGTACTTTGAGGGCGGCAGCTCCGGCAAAGGGCTGCCGCATGTTCTTGTAACATGGGAGTGGTGAAACATGAAACCACACAGACTTCGCACTCGCATTCTCGCCACGGCCGCACTGGCCCTGTTCATTGCGCCGGCAGCCGTTCCGGCCCACGCCGCCTCAAAAGAGATCATTGAGCTGCAAACGCAGGTACAGCAGCTTCTCGATCAGGTGCAGCGGCTGCAGTCAACGATTGACGGCAAATTTGGCGCGCTGCAGAACCTCGTCAACCAGATGGCTGATGAAACCAACAAGATGACGGCCTCGGTGAGCGCGCTCGATCAAAAGATCGACGCCGAGTCGCAGGCCTCGAACGGCAAGATCGACACGGTTTCAGGCCAGGTGCAGTCGCTGAACGACTCGGTCGATGAGCTGAAGACGCGCATCGCCAAGCTCGACAAGTCGATCTCGGACCTGCAGACGCAGTTGCAGCAGATGCAGAGCCAGCCACAGCCAGGAGCGCCCGGATCGACGCCGGGAGCCGCGCCCGGAACAGCGCCTGCCCCGGGAATGGCGCCCGATAACGGCGTGCCCCCTGCCGGGAATGGAGCCGGCAGTGGTGCGGGAAACGCGATGGTGCCGGGTGCGCCGGCTCCCCTGCCGCCGCAGGCGCAGGCGCCGCCGCTCCAGGAGACCTATCAGGCCGCACTGCGCGATTTCAATTCCGGCCATTACAAGCTCGCGTCGAGCGAGTTCCAGCAAATCGTGCACTCTTACCCGCTCGACGACCTGGCCGGGGCCTCGCAGTTCTACCTGGGCGAGATCGCCTACCAGGAACAGCGGTTCGACGACGCGATCAACGACTACAACGCCGTGCTGGAGGGCTTCAGCGGCAACGCCAAGGCGCCCGCAGCGCAACTGAAAAAGGGGCTGGCGCTGCTCGCCTTGAGCAAGCGCGACGCCGGCATCCACGAGCTGCGCCTGCTCATCCAGCGGCACCCGCAAACGCCAGAGGCCGCGCAGGCGCGCAGAAAGCTGAGCAGCTTGGGCGTGCACACTACGGCGTCGCGGTAGCGCGGTTCCGGTAGCTGCTGCGCAGCCGCTCTCTGAATTCAACCGGCCTCCCGAGCGGAGGCCGTTTTTCTTGCCATTTTTCATTTCCCTCTATCCGCCTTAATCAGCCGACACATGCTGCCTCTGCCCGCGCACAACGGCGCTCCTGCCCGTAATCAAGCGATCCAGGCTGAAACGCCCCGCACCGGCAAAGAACAGCGCTGCCGCTGCCGCCAGGTAGAGCACGATGACTTCGCCGTGCTCGCCCTGTGGGCCGAAGAGCGCGAAGTGGTGCACGAAGGCCCAGGCGACGAAAACGTTGACAAAGGTGATCAGCGCGGCCCAGCGCGTGGCTAGGCCGAGAATCAGCAGCACCGAGCAGATCCCGTCCGAGATCAGAGCGAAGCTGAGGCTGGGAACCGCGCCGATGTGCAGCGGATTCGGAAAATGCTGCGCCATGTGTGCGAAGCGGAAGAGCTTCTCGGTTCCATGTTTGAGGAAGAGCGGCAGAAACGCGACGACGCGGAGGATGAGCAGTCCGAAATCCGTCTGCGGTGGGAACGGCTTGAACAGAAGGCGCTTGAGCACGGTTTTCTCCTGTGGAGGGACACGCAAGCAGCGTTACCGGCACGGTAGAAGCGCACGAAGGAGATTGTCAAGAAATTTTGCTCTTGGAGAGACTGCCCTAACCGCAGATCCTGAGTAGGTTCCCTTGCGGCGAGCCTACTCAGGACGACAGTGCCACCCAGTGCCGACGATATCATGCTGACTCGCTGACCTGCCAACTCGCTGTTTGCTTCAGCTTTCCTGCTCGCCCAGCGCCAGCCGCAACTGGTGCGTTTCGCTCCAGGCCATGCGCAGGCCGCCGGCCACCAGTCCCCGGCCCATCAACTGCACCAGCGTAATTACGGCTGCCGCCGTTCGCGGTACCGAGCCCTTCGGCCATATCTCGCACAGCGGGCGCACCACGCCGTTCGCGTCCGGGTGATACACGCGCTCATCCCACGTGCGCGAGCCCGGCGGAAAGTCCGGATAATGCCGCACCGCATCGATCGTCGAGCGCAGAAGGCGATGCTTCCACGGCTCGGCGTACTGCGGCAGAAACAGAACGTTGCTTTTGCGCTCGCGGCGAACCTCATGCACGAACTCCGTGAACGTCGTCGCATTCGTCAGGTTGATGTTGGCGTTCGGTTCCACGCCGTGCCGGTCGCCGCCGGAGATAAGCAGCATGTTCCACCGCTCGGCCAGCCGGCGCACCTCGCGGTTCTCATCCCAGTTGCGCAGTCCGTTCAACTCCAGCGCGTGCAGGTACGCACCGTTCTTCTGCAGAAACTCGTTTACCAGGAATTGGTGCTTTTCCGGACCGACGATATAGAGGTCCCACATCGGGTGGTTGAAAACCACCAGCACGTTCGGCTCGCGGTTGAGCTCGACGAGGATATCGGTCAGCCGTGCGTCACTCGGCTTCGCCGTGAACTCGGCGAAGGTGTTCATCCATTCAACAGCCCGCGCGCTGGGCAGGTTGTGAATGCCAAGATGGAAAGCCTGAACGCCGCCGTAGGGCGCGCTCCACTCCACGCTCACCGGAATATGCCGTGCGCTGGGCACGGTGCGCAGCAGCATAGGCGCATTGATATTGTCGTGATCGGTGAGCGAAACCATGGGCGCCAGGCCCAGCCGCTCGATCTGCCGGCTTTCGAGATCGAAGGCCAGCCGCGGTGTCATGGGCGGCGTCCAGTAGCTGCGCGCGTAGTCGATGCGCACGCCGTAGGCCTGTTCGGCGCGCCGCTCCACGCGTGCAATCAGCGGGCGCACCAGTGGAAACTGGTTGCCGAAATTGGCCAGGAAGTCGAGCGTCTCCTGCGACTGGTTGGTGTGGCCGTGCAGCGAAACCCCGGCGCGAAATCCGCGCGCTGCATTTCTGTCGCGCCACAGATACGAAACCGTTGAAGTGGGCATCGGTCGCTCCCCCCAGCTGCGGAGCCCTTCCCGCAGCTTTGTCTCCAGTCTCGCGGAAACAGGTAAATGCACCATGAATGGGGCAAAAACGGTGCGTCAAAATCGGGCAAGAACCAGCAAAGTTAACGGATTATGTGTGCGACATAAATATTGCCATCGCACGGTGCAAAACGATTACCTGCTGCTTTAAGCAACTTCCCCCGAGCCTCATCCTTTCCGCGCTTTTTGCGAAAAGGGCGGGAGACCACAAACCTCAACCAAAAAATCTGTAGCGCCCTTTCTCATCCAAACCCGATGTTTGACAACCCTTTCCGCTGTCTAATACCTTGGCTTTCAGCAACTCCCCTTCTCTACGCGCGCGCAAAATTTCCCTGCCCGGCGCAAAAAAGGAAACGAGAACCCGGTGATCCTCGAAGGAATCGGATGGCACATGGTTGGCGCGGCTGCTGCCGCGTCGTTTTATGCCCCTATTGAAAAAGTTCGCAAGTGGTCGTGGGAGACGACGTGGGCCGTAGCCGGCTTCTTCTCCTGGATTGTGCTGCCCATCGCCGTGAGCTTGCTGCTGCTGCCAAGCTTTCACAATTTTTACGCCTCGCTGCCGGCGGGCGTGGTGTGGCGCGTGGTGCTGTTTGGCGCCATGTGGGGCGTGGGCAGCGTCAGCTACGGCCTCACCATGCGCTATCTCGGCATGTCGCTCGGCATCGGCGTGGCCATCGGCGTCACGCTGGTCGTGGGCACCATC
>JASIJX010000549.1 GCA_030049955.1 Acidobacteriaceae bacterium | reverse complement strand
ATTGTGCGCGGCCAGCACGTTGGCCAGGATATTGTCGAGCGATTCCGGCGGAATGACGACCGGCAGTTCATAGAGCTTGTCGTAGTGCGTCATGCAAACGTAGTGCAGGTTCTTCGGAATCTCGCGGCGCGGAATGATTTCATCGAGCGACTCCCACGAATCCAGGTCGCGGCCGCCGTTCTTGTTCAGGCCACTCTCGCGCGCCAGCACGCGCGTAATCTGCCGTGCGCGGTCAGCGCGGAAATTGAAGTTGATGCAGACATCCTCGTCGCGGATCACGGCCGTTGGCTTGCCCGCCGCATCCGTCACTACGAATGGCACAAGGAACTCGTCCGTCATGCCGGCGTTGTAGCACTCCTTGATTCGCGCCACAGCATTGGGAAACGCGCCGCCCTCGGCCTTGCCCGCGACCATCGCTTCGAATGCCTTGCGCTCGCGCTCCCAGCGGCGGTCGCGATCCATGGCGAAATAGCGGCCGCTCACCGAGGCCAGCTTGCCCACGCCGTACTCGCGCATCTTCTGCTCGAGCGCCGCGATGTAACCCGCGCCGGAGGTAGGCAGCGTATCGCGGCCGTCCATGAAGGCGTGAACAAAGACGCGCTCCAAGCCATTCTCGCGCGCAATGCGTAGCAGCGCATAAAGGTGCTCCTGGTGTGAGTGCACGCCGCCATCGGAAACCAGACCGAAAAGATGCAGTTGCCGTCCGCCCTCGCGTGCGTGCTGCATGGCCTTCGCAATAGCCGGGTTCTTGCCGAACTCGTTCGCGGCGATCAGCATGTCGATGCGCGTAATGTCCATCTGCACAATGCGCCCGGCGCCGATGTTCAGGTGACCCACTTCGCTGTTGCCCATTTGCCCATCAGGCAGGCCGACAAAATGCTCAGACGCCCGGATCAGCGTGTTAGGAAACTCGCGGAGCAGCTTGTCGTAATTGGGCTTGCGGGCGAGAGCGATGGCGTTGTTGGCGGTTTCGGCGCGATAACCCCATCCGTCAAGGATGGTCAGTACGAGAGGACGCTTAGGCACGAAGAGAATACCTCAATCAAATTACTGAATTCTCTTCTAGGATAAATGGCCCAGCAGAAGCGGTTCGCCCAGGAACGCATCCGTTACTCCGTCGGTTGCAAAAGCGAGGAACCTTCCGGCCGTGAACCATGGAAGAAGCGGTAGTTGATGTCGGGCCAGAACTCCCTGACGACGAAAGAGAGCCCACCAACACCGATGCCCACGCCCCACCTTTTGCCTACGCTTGAGAAGTTCATGTGGCTGGAAGGGTAATAGGTGGTCGACAGCGCTGCCGCCGCGCCCGTGCCCAACACCTCGCTTACATTGAATTGCTCTTTCGCTGAATCGGAGCGTGTAATGATGATGCGGCTGAACGCGTATCCGGTTCGTCTGAAGAATCCTCCGTGGCCCAGCGTGTAGTAGCGGGAGTCCTGGCGAGCCATAACCGGTATAACGAACTGCGCCATATAGTTTCTGCTGGTCTGGTCCAGAGCCGCACGCCAGAAGTAGCGACCGTATCCCGCGGCGTCCTGGCCAAATTCCGGCGTGGCATTGGCAGCCATCGAAAAACCTGCCAGTGCAGCGGGAACGAAAATTGCTGAATAGTCGAACGAGTCCTGCGTGGCCACGAGGAACTTTTCCTTGACCGACTGCGGAGGAAGCGTAGTATCTGCGCTCACGGCGCGAAAGTTGGGAATGATTCCCAAGATCCGCTTCGTTTGCTTTTTCTGATTGGTATCTTCCGTCTCCTGCTTCGACGACGCAATCTGTGGCGCAGGCGCGTCTGGAGCTTGTGCAATCGCCGGGCATGCACCAATCGAAACCGCCGCAAGCGCCGCCAGCAGGGCAATGAACGTCTTGGTGTTACGCACCTGTGGCGAGAATAACCAAACATTCATCCCGAAGTCAGCTCCTGGAAGAAGGTTATTCCTCTGGTTGACGTTACACCTGCCGGGCAGTGTCGAGGCAAAAGATCGGAAAGGGAAGGGCGAAGAATCTTCACTGCCCAGGACATTGACAAAGCCGTCGTTGTGAAAGAAAACGACTTCACTCGTGTCGAGATGTCCGCCACAACGACATGGGCTTTGGCCCATAAAGACCGTTTTCAGAATAGTCTCCCCATTGCCGGCAATTCGCCCATAAGAGCGAATCAGTTTGTTGCCGAAGAAGAGATTTTCAATTGGAAAGGCCGGCCTCGCTGATCACGAACTCGGATCTTTCGTCTGTCAATTCGATGTGGAAGGGTTCGATGCTGATGCATGCATTGATCCCGCTTGGACTAGGTATTTGCTTGAGCACTCGGCATTCAATAAGTCCGGGCCGTGAGCAACCAGAAGCGGATCAGAGGACTGCACTCGTAAACATGGGCACTTTGTCGATAATCGAATGTATTTCGCGCTGAGCGTCGCGAAATTGCGGCTCGACAACTCCCGACGTGACTTCGTGGAATGTGCAGGATCGTATGCTCCTCGGGCATCTCAAAGGCCAGAAAGCGCTTCCGTGTAGGGCGGCTTGAACCCGACCAAGTGCTCTGGATTTTCCGTCTGAAAAACTGCCAGAACTTCTTGTTTCGGAACGAGGAGCTTAGCGGTCAGTTCTCCGTTCAGAAACTTGGGGTAAAACTCAAATTCTAAAAACCAGCCATCCACTAAGCTGAATTCAGTCGCCCGAACCGCCTGGAACTTCACCTCTGATGGCAAGGGGTTTTCCGGCTCCAAGATGTTACTCATACCTGCTTCCTCAATCCACGTCTTCCTAATAATTATGAGGGCTTTCGGTTCCTTAGCTTGTCCAGCCATGCGTCGGATTTTAGCATTGCCGGACGGACAGGCAGCGGCGCACAGTAGATCGTTCCCGAGTTGTCGGTAATCCGGAGATTACGGAAATATCACCGCCGCGCTGCACCCCAAACGCAACCGAAGATCCTTCTCTGTGTAAAGCTCCTTTGGGCAATCAACATCTTCTCAGCGAGGTCATTGCGTCCTACCCTCATTGCATGCAGAAGACGACGAGTATTCGAGAAGCACTTTGGAGAGGGATTCACGGAGCTCATCTGCATTTTCTAAAATGCATGACGCTATTTCTCCTGATGCAGGTTGGAATCCAGGCTGGGCGATGGGCATGGGGACAACAGCTGCCGGCTGTGAATCTTGGCGATACCAACTTTCTCGATTGTATTGCCAATCCGGGATGGCTTGTCGAAGAGATACTTCAGGGAGCCCACGACGGCAAGACGTTTTCCGGCAGCGGCAATTTACTGCCCGAGCCCACCGATGTCTACAGTGGCACCAGCCTTTCGCACGTAGCGTGGCTGGCAAAGCGCAAGTTCCTGGGTGGATGGTATGGCGGCGAGGTTCTTCCGATCTTTGCCTACGTTGATACCGGTCATGGAATCGGCCGCGGCATGGGAGATCCCCTCGTGGGGCCTATCATTCAGTGGCCTAGGATGCATTTGTTCGGACAGCCCTTCTACCAGCGCGTTGTTTTCGACGTTTTTGTCCCGATTGGGCAATACTCCCGAAACGATCAGGTGAACATAGGAACCAACGCATGGGCGTTGAATCCCTACTATGCCTTCACAATGCTCCACGCGAAGTGGGAAACCAGCTGGCGCATCCACTATCTCTGGAATGCATTGAATTCGGGACCGCCCTTTAGCTCAGGCTACAAAAGCACGCAGGCCGGCCAGGCCGTTCACTTCAACGCGACCCTCTCCTACGAGGCATGGAAAAACATCTACATCGGGGCTAACGGCTACTACCTGAAGCAATTGACAGATGCACGCGCAAACAACGTTGCGATCCCCAATTCGAGGGAACAAATCGGAGCGATAGGGCCAGGCATGGTTATGCAGCGCGGTAAATGGTTTTTCTACCTGAGCGGCTACCACGAAGTTGGCGCTCGTAATACGACCCAGGGCAACAAAATTGTCGTGCGCGTTTCCAAGGTTTGGTGAATCTGCAGTCCCAAACGCAACCGCAGTTCCTTTGCTGCCTTTAAGATCATACGGGCTCCAAAAAGCAATGGTCGGAGGAAGAATCCTCCGCCCACCAAAGATCTCGCTCGCCGAGATTAGTCGTTGTAGTTCAGGCTCTCAATGCCGAGATACACCGCACCCGAACCCAGCTCCTCTTCAATCCGCAGAAGCTGGTTGTACTTGGCGATGCGATCGGTGCGCGAGACCGAGCCGGTCTTGATCTGACCCACGCCTGTGGCGACAGCAAGATCGGCGATAAACGTGTCTTCGCTTTCGCCTGAGCGGTGCGACATGATGGCAGTGTAGCCGTAGCGTCGGCCGAGCTCGATTGCTTCCAGCGTCTCAGTCACCGTGCCGATCTGGTTCACCTTGATGAGGATCGAATTGCCGACGCCTTCTTCGATGCCGTGCTGCAGGCGCTTGGTGTTGGTGACGAAGAGATCGTCGCCGACGAGCTGAATCTTCTGGCCCAATTTATCCGTCAGGATGCGCCAGCCTTCCCAGTCGTTTTCGTCCAGGCCGTCCTCGATGGAAACGATTGGGTACTGCCGTGCCCAGTCTTCCCAGAAGGCCGCCATCTGCTCGCTCGTCAGCTCGCGCTTATCGCTCTTCTTGAAAACGTACTTCTTCTTGTCCTTGTCGTAGAACTCGCTGGTCGCCGGGTCGAGTGCGATGGCGATCTGCTCGCCGGGCGTGTAGCCGGCCTGCGTGATGGCTTCGAGGATCACCTCGACGGCCTCGGTATTCGACTTGAGCGACGGCGCAAAGCCGCCTTCGTCGCCGACGGAGGTGTTGTAGCCCTTCTTCTTGAGCACGCCCTTGAGCGTGTGGAAAACCTCGGCCGACCAGCGCAACGCCTCGCTGAAGCGCTCCGCGCCCACCGGCATGATCATAAACTCCTGGAAGTCCACGTTGTTGTCCGCGTGCGCGCCGCCGTTGAGCACGTTGAGCATGGGTGTGGGCAGAATGCAGGCGTTGATGCCGCCCAGATACCGGTAGAGCGGAATTTCGAGCGTCTGCGCCACGGCGCGCGCTGACGCCATCGAAACCGCAAGAATCGCGTTCGCTCCCAGTTTGCCCTTGTTCGACGAGCCATCCAGATCGATCATGGTCCGGTCGATCATCCTTTGGTTGGCCGCGTCCATACCTTCGAGCTCGGGAGCAATCACGGTTTCCACGTTGGCAACTGCCTGCAGCACGCCCTTGCCCAGGTAATGGCTTTTGTCTCCGTCGCGCAGCTCAACGGCCTCATGCTCACCAGTGGAAGCGCCCGAGGGCACAATAGCGCGTCCCAGCGCGCCGCTTTCCAGAATCACGTCCGCTTCCACGGTGGGGTTGCCGCGCGAATCCAGAACCTCGCGGGCACGAATGGCAACAATCTCAGTCATATCGCTCCTCATAATGCGGTGCAGCAGCCGGTCGTTCAGTTGGGGACGGCGATCGACGGGAAGGATTTCTCCGGCAGCGCTTTGAATGATGTGTAACAGCCCTTCCGCAGGTGCTGATTTCCTCGCCATCCAGCCTCTCGAAATTTCTTCGAT
>JASIJX010000548.1 GCA_030049955.1 Acidobacteriaceae bacterium | reverse complement strand
GCGAGCGACCCGATTGAAAGCGCCGCGGCCGCAGCGCGCCGTGGCTGCTTGAGCAGCGCGATGACGCCAGCCGCCACAATTGGCAGAGCGGGAATAAGCCAAAGAATGCGCGCGATGGTCGACGCAGTGGTAACGGGGGTGAACGCTATCGCGTCACGCATCGATTCCTGGATCAAGCTCTCACCCTTTCATCCTGTTCATCTGGTCAAGGTCGGTGGTGCGCGCGTGGCGATAAATCGAGATCACCAGGCCCAGACCCACGGCGGCTTCCGCGGCGGCCACGGCGATCGAGAAGATCGCGAATATCATGCCGGTGAGCGCCTCCGGGTGCGGCCCGTAGCGCCAGAAGGCGACAAGATTCAGATTCGCGGCATTGAGCATCAACTCGATGCCAATCAGCACCAAGATGGCGTTGCGGCGCGTGAGCGCGCCGGCCAGTCCAATGGCGAACACCAGCGCAGCAACCATGAGATACGCGGCGAGCGGCGTCATCGCGAAGGCTCCTTTTCGTGCATGGCCACAATCACCGCGCCGATGGTAGCGGATGTCAGTAGCAGCGCGACAATCTCCAGCGGCAGCACGTACCGGCCGACAAGCGCGAGGCCTATGTCGTGAACTGAAACGGTGGGTGCAGCCGCATAGGTGGGCAGCGCGCGGGCGCTTTCGATCACCGCCCATCCGAGCAAAGCGAAGACGCCAGCCGCAATCACCAGCCCGGCAATCCACGTGCGGCTGAAGATGGCCCCACCGGGTAACTCCGCGCCGCGCGTCAGCAGGATGGCAAACACCACAAGGATCGCAACCGCGCCAATGTAGATCAGAATCTGCGCGAAGCCCGCAAACTGCGCGTCAAGCGAGAGAAACAGAAGCGCCAGCCCCGCAAACGAGACTGTAACCGCCAGCGCACAGTGCACCAGGTTCCGGAGCAGTACCGCAGCCAGCCCGCCAGCGACTGTGAGCGCCGCTAAGAAATAAAACACCGGACTCATCGCTGTGCCTCCGCCGGCCAAACCTCAAGCGCGATCAAGCAGGGTTTGCTTGTTCCCTCGTTCTCTTGTTCCCTTGTTCCCTGCTTTTTACTCGGCATACCGGTAGCTCCTCGGCGCAAATTTGCGGCGGCTCATCTGCAACCGCCCCATGATCACGTAAGCCACAATGAGAATCGCCGAGCAGACCACCCAGCGCTCCCACCCCTCGCCCATAAAGCGCCAAAGCGCAGTCACGAAGAGAACGAGCAGCGTATACGGCAGCACGAACTTCCAGGCGAAGTTCATCAACTGGTCCTGGCGCACGCGCGGCAGCGTGCCGCGCACCCAGATGAAGACGAAGATCGCCGTCATCACCTTGGCAAAGAACCAGATCCACGACGGAACCCAGGTGAGGAACGAGAACGGCGCCGCCCATCCGCCCAGAAACAGCGTCACGGCGATGCCGGAGATCGAAAACATTCCTAAATACTCACCCAGGAAGAACAACGCGAACTTGAATCCCGAATATTCGGTGAAGTATCCGGCCACCAGCTCCGACTCGCCCTCCGGCAGATCGAACGGCGTGCGGTTGGTCTCGGCCATCGCCGCAACCGCGAACATCAGAAATGCGCCGAATCCCCACGGCGTGAACACGTACCAATGCGGCCAGATGCCGGTGTAACCCGCCTGCGCGGCGACAATCTTCGGCAGCGAAAGTGATCCGGTGATCATCACCACCGCAATGCTCGAAAGCAGCAGCGGGATCTCGTAGCTGATCATCTGCGCAACCGCCCGCATCGCGCCCAGCAGCGAGTACTTGTTGCGGCTCGACCAGCCGGCCATAAAGATGCTTATCTCAGTTGAAGCGCCCATGGCGAAGAAGAACAGCAGGCCCGCATCCATATCCACGAGCTGCATGTTGCGTCCTACCGGCAGGATTGCGAACCCCATGAAGACCGCGACCACCAGCACCAGCGGCGCCAGAAAATGGACGAAGTTATCGGCACTGAAAGGAACAACGTCTTCCTTCGTCAGCGCCTTGATTCCGTCGGCAATCGGCTGCAGAAACCCGAACGGCCCCACGCGGTTCGGCCCCAGCCGGTTCTGCATGCGCGCCAGCCCCTTGCGTTCGAATACGGTCGTCAGTGCAAACAGAGTCGGGAAAACGGCAAGGATGCCGATGACGCCAAGAATGACGCCGGCAACCGGCTGAAGCGATAAGGGAAGGAAAGAAACGATCCAGTCTTTGAAGAGGATAAAAATCTGGTCCAGCGTCCGGGCCATGTGCTTAAGCTCCTCCTCCGGCTGGCGGTTTCGGTTTGTCGGCTGGCTTCGGCTCGGCAGCTCCCTTGGCTTCGGCAGCCGCTTTTGCCGCCGCGGCTTTTGCAGCCGCTGCTTCGGCTGCAGCCTTGGCCTTGGCCTCGGCGGCCGCGCGCTCCTCGGCCAGCCGCGTGTCCACTTCCGCTGCTTCCACCGGATGAATCTGGTGGTAGTATTCGTTCGATCGCGCAAGCTGCTGCCGGTCGAGCAGCAATCCGCCAAAGCGGTCATCGGTCGCCAGCTCGAACTCCTTGTCCATCTTGATCGCCTC
>JASIJX010000547.1 GCA_030049955.1 Acidobacteriaceae bacterium | reverse complement strand
AGTACAACTGCCCAAGATAAAGAAATGTGTCCGGATTGCGAGGATCGAGCGAAGCAGCGGTCTTCAGATACTTTTCCGCCTCGGCGTTCCTGTGATCGGCCACGGCAAGCTTGCCAAGCGCCGCATAGGTAAGCGCGTCGCGCGGAGAGATTTCCAGTTCCTTCTTCAGCGCGGCCTCGGCAGCCGGCACGTTCTTCGCGTCGTCTCCGGCAGCGAGCAAGGCCGCAGCCAGGCAGTAGTGCGCGCGGGGATAGCGCGAATTTTCCGCAATCACTTTGTTGAACTCGGCGACGGCCCTGGGGACAAAATCGGAATTGCCATAGGCCAGGCCAAATTGCATGTGCAGTGCCGGCGTATCGCCGTACGAGCGCTCCAGCTTGTCAAAGATCTGGCTCGCGCATGCGCCGTCATCGAGGTCGAGACACACGACGGCAAGATCGTAATTATTGGCGAAACTCGGATCAAGTTCGACCGCCTTTTCAAGCGCGGCTTTGGCGTCTCGATCCTGATTCTGCTTGAGCAACGCCCGACCAATGATCTGGTGCGCTTCCGCGCTAACATGCACGTCGTTCGGAGTTGCGCTCAGCTCAGATCGCGCCAGCACTGCTGCGCGCGATGGATCGCCTGAGAGCAGCGCTGCGCGCGCAGCGTCCATCTGCAATTCCGCCGAATCGGGCTCAAGCGCCAGAGCCTGCTCGAAGAGGGAAGCCGCGCGCGCGTAGTCCCGGGAAAGCGAGTAGCCCTCCGCAAGCTCCTGCTGCGCGGCGGAAAGAAAAGCGCGGTACTCGCGGGCAGCTTCGTCGGATTTGCCTGCTTTTTGCAGCTGCTGAGCAGCATCGTAGTGCTGCTGGAGCGCAGAGCCCTCATGTGCGGACCGCGTGGCCTGTGCATTTGCAACGGTACAAAGCACCAGGACAGCGATTCCGCACCAAAGGGCCGGTTGAAGGAATCTGATCATTAAACTAGCCGGATTAAGCGGCGACCGCAGTATACGTTAAAGGTAATTAGTTCTGCTACAACAGCACGAAAGGCGGGCTTTACGCCCGCCTTTCGTGCAGAGTGGGGACTAGAAGGAGTACTTCAGGTCCAGTTCGATTACACGAGCGTACGGCAATGCCGACTTGGTAGTCATCAGACCGAACGCGCCGGGGTTAGTGGTGTCCGTGATGTAGTTCGGAGAGATGGCGTGTGTGTTGTAATCCACGTTGTAGTTCAGCGTGTAGTTGCCGCTGCCGGCAAAGTTCCACAGCGCGTGGTTCATCCAGTCGAACGCGCTGGCGCGGAACTGGACATTCTGGTTCTCGTGGATGTGGAACGTGCGGTAGATCGCCAGGTCGTTATCGAAGTATGGCGTCATCCGCATGTAGGGATAAGACTGACCCCCATTGGCGCTCAGCGTCGGGCTCGCCGTTCCCTGCGCCACACCGGCAGCGTTGAACGACAACGCCGGCATAGTGAAGCACTTACCGTTCATGAGCTGGTGGCTGGCCAAGCCGGAGGTTGGGTTGCAGGTGAGCACGGGCATGATCGGCATGCTTTCGTCCGTGCCGAAGTACGTAGCGTCAGAGAGGCCGCTGGTGATTCCCATCGCTGACGCGTTGGCTGGGAGGTCGTTATATTGCTCGATGGTTGCGCTGCCATTGCCGAAGTTAGGAACGCCATTCCCAAAGAAGGCCGGGATGTAGCCGCCAGCCTGCCATGTGGAAATGCCGCTGATCGTCCAGCCGCTGCCCAACTGATTCAGCATGTTATTTCCCGTATGGATCGTGCCGCTGTTGTATGTGTATGAGGAGTTGAACACCAATGGCCGGTCCGTGGCGGTTGGGCCGTAGTTCAGCGCCTCGACGTACGGGTTTTCCTGCAGGGTCGTGCCCAGCATCTTCGACCAGGTCGTGTTGAGGTCGAAGGTCAACCGGCCTGTGGTCTTGATCCACGATACCTGCAGCGCGTTGTAGTTCGCGTATGCCGTGTCCTGGAGCATATAGACAGAGTTGGTGCCATAGGCATAGCCATACGGGTGCCAATCAGCAAGGACGTTGCCCGTTGCCGTTTCAGTTCCACTCGCGAAGTTCGGATTCTCTCCGACAACTTCAGGGTTGGTGGAGCGAATGCCGGTTCGCGGATCGGGCGTAAACAATGCGCCAATCGGCATCTTGTTCTGGTTGGATACTTCGGTGTAGCTACTAGCCTGGATATCTTCACCGCCGTCAACAAGCTGAGAGCTCTTGTTTCCAACGTATGCAACCTCTAGCTGCGAGTTCCAGGGAAGCTTCTGATCGATGGTGAAGTTATAGGAATAGGTCATCGGCTGGCCGTAGTCGGTCGGGTCGAGGCCGGTTTGACTGCCCTGGAACGTTCCAGTGTTCGGCAGCGCGCTGCAAGGCGGGTTTACTCCTGCGGTCGGGTTGGGGCACGATTTATAAGCCAGCTTGCCGATGTTCTGCAGTTGGACGTCGGTACTGCCGGGCAGGCCATAACCTAATACATCATCCGCGGTACCCTGCGCCTCTCCGTTGGCGACCGTGTTGACCTGAGTCACGTAGCGATACACGCCCCATCCGCCGCGAACAACGGTGTCGCCCTTTCCGAAGACATCATAGGACAAGCCGAAACGCGCATCGGGATAAACAAAGCGGTTCGGTTGGCCACTTAGCGGTACGCCCGCATCGATGGCGTGCCAGTAGAATCCGGGAGCGTACTTGCCCTGCTCGTAATCCGTCAGCACGCGGTCCGGATAGAACACCGCCAGTCCAACCTTGTCGCGGTCGTACCAGTGGCCCACGTGTTCCATGCGAATGCCCAGTTCCAGGGTCAGGCGTTTCGATGTCCTGTACGTATCGTCGACAAATACTGCCGTGTT
>JASIJX010000546.1 GCA_030049955.1 Acidobacteriaceae bacterium | reverse complement strand
GTAAGGTAGAGCTGCCGGCCGAAGCGGTTGATTAGGAAATCTTCGAGCGACTTTTCGTGGCGCTGAGGCAGAAGCGCCGAACGCATATAGCTGAAGCCGCAGCGCACGGTGCGCACCAGGCCAAGGTTGCGAAAGGTAGCTGCCTTGAGGCTGATGGGATAATCGAAAAACCTGCGCAGGAAGTAAATGCGGCTTTTCCGCTGCCGGACGAGCATGACGCGGTCTTCGGTCTCAGGATCGACCGGAGCGGCGGGTTCGGGAATATCCCGTTGCTGGCCCTGATAGCGAAGGTGCCCGTTCTGGCTGGTTCCGGCTTCGACCGGCATCATCTCCAGCCACCAGCGCATGACACGATCCGATTTCGAGAAGAATCGGTGGCCGCCGATGTCCATCCGGTTGCCCTTGTAGCGCACGGTGCGGGAAATGCCGCCGATCTCGTGACTGCCCTCTATGAGGACGGGCTGGATGTTAGATTTGCGCTGGAGTTCGATGGCAGCCGTCAATCCGGCAGGCCCTGCTCCGATGATGATCGCCTTGCCATCCTTCATTTACTGCACCTCAATTGCCGGCACTTCAGGGCCGATGACAAAGTTACGGGCATGAGTACCCGGGATTTCCCGGAAGAATGTTTTCCTGGTTTATCGGCGATCATGGGCGCCGCGACAGGTAATGTGAATTGGGTTCTCTTAAAATATATAGGAAATCTGAAGATGCTGGCCGGGTGCGCGACTCGGGACAGATACAACCCCGCTGCTATTCCTCTGCAATCTTTCGCCGGCCGACGATCCCTGTTGCAGCCAGGAGGCAGACGATGGGCATGACCGGGAACCGGTATCGAGCATCCGAGCCGTTTCCCCCTCCGAGAACCGTAACGATTGAGAAATAGGCCAACATACCGCAAAGAAGCCAAAACGTATCCCGCTCCATGCCATTGCGGATTAAGCCCCGCACGGCAAAGAAGTAAAGGCCGAGCAGGTAAACCTCAAAAAGCATCTTTTCGACGGCGGTTCTGGGATATTGCTTCAGCCGCGCGATTGCCGAACGCACCATTCCTTTATTGAGCAGATCGTGGTTGTTCTCCTGCTGCCGAATGGCGAGGTACTCATCAAATTGCCCGGCGTCCGGATCGAAGGTCACCTTTAAGAAAGTATCGAAGCACAGGCGAAGATAAATCTTCAGGTGCGACCGGATGGTCCTCACTGCCTCGTCGTGCATGAAGGCCAAGCGTGTCCCCTGGTCTGAGCCGGCGAGAGAGGGATGCTTCTCCAGAAAGAAAGGATAGAGATAGCTCTGACCGGTGTGGTCCTGGAAGGCCGTGTAGCCCAGGTCTTTTTGCACGGCCTGGAAGTCCCGGTGCTGGAGTTTGGCAGCGATGTAGGCATTATCGTGGTAGTAGAGGTTGACCTCAGTGATGCTGCAAAACCCCCAGTAGCCGGTCTCGATGCGGTTGCGCAACTGCCACGCAGCGACCCATGGGAGAACTGTAAGCAGCAGTACTGCCGGCGCCTTTACGCGCAGTCCGGGAACCCGCGCCAGAACCACAAAAAGACCGATCGCCAGGGCAACGGGCAAATAATACGTGATCGGGCGGACAAACGTTGCAACAGTAAGTGAGACCCCGGCCATCACCAGAGTGCTCATTCTGCGGGTACGGAGGAAGACGGCAAGCCGCTCGAGAGCGAGAACCAGCAGGACGACGAAGAGGGTGTCCGACATCAACACGAAGGAGTTTGCCAGCGCGATTGGCTCAAATGCGACAATCCAGGCTGCGACGATGGCAATCCGGTCATTCGCGGTAACAGTGCGCGCGAGCTTCCAGACCAGCAGCACGTAGAGGAGAGAGACGGCTACATGGGCCGCTATCGTGACCGAAGTCCCAGCCATGCCGGTTAATGCCAGGAACAGCGCATAGCCGGGGGTCCGCACCAGGTCGGGAACGCCATCTGCAAAGAATCGACCATGAAGCAGAAGGTTGCGGCCCGGGACCTGATAGCTCAACGTGTCAGAGCCGCTGAGGATGCCCACACCGGAACGCAGCAGGGAAGCAGACAGCAGCGCCAAGCGCACGGCTGCTGCGGCGATGAGGGGCGCTGCAAGCTGACGAGTCCACCACTCTGATTTCAGGCACTCTGATTTCAGGGGTGAGGACTGGACCCCGGGTTTTTCTCGAGTCAATATTGCAGGCATATGATCCAGGAAAAGATGCATGGCTCTCTGCGCTGCCACGCGGCAGGACAAAGAGCTCAATTGCCAGCTTGAACTGCCAGAGCGGCTAAGTAGGAGCGCACCAAAACGGAGGCGAGAGAAGCCTCATGCGCAGAAGCCGGGAAACGTATTAGGGCCGGGAGTTACCCCAGCCCTAACCTGGTTGATCGATTCTGCAGTCAGAGCTTACAGCGGCTGCACGTCGGCAGCTTGCCAGCCCTTGGGCCCCTTCACAACGTTGAACTGCACCGCCTGGCCTTCCTGCAAGCTCTTGAACCCGCTGGTGTTGATCGCGGAGTAATGCACGAAGACATCCTCGCCGTTCTGGCGCGAGATAAAGCCGAAGCCCTTCGCGTCATTGAACCACTTCACAGTACCTTGTTCCATTTGTCTCGAATTTCCTGGATTGAATTGCGCTGGATGAATCGGAGCGACCACTGGCAGAATCTTGCTTGGTTGGGCGAGCACTGCTCACGCCCGGTTCGGTTCTAACGCTGACACTATTCTATCATTTACGTCTAAAATAACCATAGGAAAGTTTTGCCTAGTCTCTCGATGGGCTTTTGTGGGCGGAAGTTACTGATCTGCGATGGTTTAAGGCACCAATAAGCCCGTCTCACGGTCGGTTTTTGCCATGCCTCAGGATCCGGTTCCCTCGCTTTTGAGCCGCGCGGACGATCTGCTGGAGGCGGAGTTTTCGGCTTTGCCGGAGTGCGCACCGGGCCTTGACCGAGGTTTGGGCAGGGAATTCGACCGGGCAGCCGCAGAGCACGTTTTGGCAGAGACGGCCCACCGGCTGGGCGACAACTACCCCTACTTCCATCCTCTCTATGCCGGCCAGATGCTCAAGCCGCCGCACCCGGTGGCGCGGGCCGCCTATGCGCTGGCGATGAAGATCAACCCCAACAACCACGCGCGCGACGGCGGCCGGGCCAGCTCCGAAATGGAGATGGAAGCGGTCGGCGAGATCGCCGGGATGTTCGGCTGGAAAAAATTTCTGGGTCATCTGACTTCGAGCGGCACGCTGGCAAACCTGGAGGCGCTTTGGATTTCCGGGCAGGTGGCACAGGGCAAGAGGATTGTCGGTTCTGCGCAGGCGCACTACACGCACCAGCGCATTTCAGGCGTGCTCAAGTTGGAATATGAAGGCATCACGGCAGATGCCCGCGGGCGGATGGACTTAAATGCGCTCGAAAGGGAGCTGCGCAAGGGAGATGTCGGCGCGGTGGTGGTTACGCTGGGAACGACGGCGATCGGCGCGGTTGATCCGCTGGACCAGATTCTGGCGCTGCGCGAGCGGTATGGGTTTAGGGTGCATGTGGATGCGGCGTACGGGGGATATTTTGTTCTGATCCCTGAGGCGCTCGATGAGGAGGCGCGGCGTGCCTATGCAGCGATCGGGCAGGCGGACTCGGTTGTCATCGATCCGCACAAGCACGGGCTGCAGCCCTACGGATGCGGTTGCGTGCTCTTTCGCGACCCGCGCGTGGGCCGTTTTTACAAGCACGATTCGCCATACACGTATTTCACTTCGAAGGAATTGCATCTGGGCGAAATCAGCCTGGAGTGTTCACGCGCCGGGGCGGCTGCTGTGGCGCTGTGGGCTACACAGCGGCTATTGCCGCTTGTTCCCTGCGGGGAGTTTGCGCGCGGCCTTGCGCAGGGACGGGCGGCAGCGCTGGAACTCGATCGCAGATTGCGCGCCGACCAGCGTTTTGTGCCGCTCGCGGCCGGCAAACCGGAGCTAGATATCGTCGTTTGGGGACTACGTGGTCCCAGTGCACGAGAGGCTAATCAACACGCACAGGAGGTCTTTGACGCGTGCGCGAGACGGGGGCTGCATCTGGCTCTTGTACAATTGCCGAGGTCCTGGCTTGGACGGCGAGATCGTGACGCAAAAAGGAGCGGAGTCATAAAGTGTATGCGATCCGTGCTGATGAAACCCGAGCACCAGGCCTGGCTTCCCGAAATTTGGAACCACCTTTCACAAGCCTGCGACGAAGTTGTTGGCAATCGCGCATCTTGAGGAGTACAACTTGGTTTTCGGCTGTAAACGTTCTCAGTACTTCCGGTGCCGGTCTGCCCAGGTGCTAACTTGCTCAAATAAAGAAAGGAATTTTCTTCCGACATGCATGATCCTGCAAAACTGCGCACAATGCACCGCGGCCGCTTTATGGCCGAGCCCAAGATGTTCGTGGCCCCGGGCCGCGTGAACCTAATCGGCGAGCATACGGACTATGCCGAAGGATTCGTGATGCCGGCGGCAATCAACTTTGCCACGCTGGCCGCGATTTCGCCGCGCACCGATGGCAAGATTGTCATCTACTCAGAAAATTACGGCGAGGAAAAGAGTTTTGACGGCTCAGCGCTGCCGAAGAAGGGCAGCGGCCACTGGAGCGATTATCCGTTGGGCGTGGTCTCGATCCTCTCAGGCGAGGGTCACAAGATACCCGGTTTCAGCCTGACGATCTGGGGCGATGTGCCACTGGGATCGGGCCTTTCGAGCTCGGCTGCAATTGAAGTGGCAACAGCTCTTGCTGTGCTCTCGCTGGACGGGGCAAGCTATCCGGGGCCCAAACTGGCGCGGCTGTGCCAGCGCGCAGAGAACGAGTTCGTGGGCGCCAACTGCGGCATTATGGACCAGTTCATCTCCGCGAACGGCAAGGAGAACCACGCGCTGCTGCTTGATTGCCGCGATCTGAGCTTCAAGCTCGCGCCGATTCCGGATCACGTGGCGCTGGTGATTGCCAACACCATGGTGAAGCACTCGGTGGCCGGCGGGGATTACAAAACACGGCGTGCGGAGTCAGAAGCCGCGTGCGCGGTGATCGACAGTCATCGCAAGAATGTGCCATTTCTGCGCGACGCTACGCTCGATGACCTGGACAAGTGGGGCAACGAGATGGCGCCGAAGTCGCTGATGCGCGCGCGGCACGTAATCAGCGAAAACCTGCGCACCGTTGCAGCCAGCGAGGCGCTGCTGCGCGGCGATATGAAGGAACTGGGCCGGCTGATGGCCGAGGCGCATCGCAGCTACAGCCAGGATTTTGAAGGAAGCTGCGTGGAGGCCGATGTGATGGTCGAGTTTGCGCAGGGCCTGCCGGGGTTGATTGGCGCGCGGCTTACCGGCGGCGGCTTTGGCGGATGCACGGTGAACCTGGTGGAACAGAAGGATGCCCAGTCTTTTGCACAGGAATTGGGACGGCGATACACAGCCAGATTTGAAATTTTGCCGGAAATTCACATTTGCCACGCCTCCTGCGGCGCGCATCAGATTGACTGAAAAGGTAGTTGGGAAAGCAGTTGGGAAATTGAATAAGCTTCACCGTTTTTCCGCCGGATCGAATGCGGAAAGCCTTGATTTTGCATCCCACCAAAGGGCCACGTTTCCGCCGGTCGGAATGCGGTCGACGAGAGGATTTCCTTGCTAAACTTGAGGCTGCTAAACTTGAGTGTTTTTCGCCCAGAAGAGGGCCTCAAGCAACCGTGCCTTTACGCCCGGACTTGCGACTGGCGATTTTTGCCGGCCGTTCACAGGGTGGAAGCTGCAGAGAACCAAAGATATGGAACAGTCAGTCAAGCCTATTTCCTACGAATCCTTCCCTGCCTCCGGACAAGTCGCTTACTTCTCGATGGAAATCGCCATCCATCCGTTGATGCCCACATATTCGGGCGGGCTTGGCGTTCTGGCAGGAGACACACTGCGCTCAACCGCCGACCTGGGCGTTCCCACAGTCGCCTTCACGCTTCTTCATCGCAAGGGCTATTTCCATCAACATCTTGATCTAAGCGGCGCTCAGAGCGAAGAGGTGCAGCCGTGGAACCCGGCGGATTTCTGCACCGAAGAGCCGGCGCGGGTCACGGTTTCAATTGAAGACCGGGTGGTGACGGTTCGCTGCTGGCGCTATGACCTGGAAGGCCGTTTTGGCCACGTGGTGCCGATTTATCTGCTCGATACCGATCTTGAGCAGAATTCGGGCTGGGACCGCGGGCTGACTGACCATCTGTATGGCGGCGATACGAATTACCGGCTACAGCAGGAGGTTGTGCTTGGGATGGGCGGCGTGCGCATGGCCCATGCGCTGGGCCTGCAGGTGAACGTGTTCCACATGAACGAGGGTCACGCGGCGCTGCTGACGCTGGCGCTGCTTGAAAGCCAGCTTGGCGGCGGCCCGCTGAACGCGGCCACCGAGTACGACATCGAGCAGGTGCGCCGCAAATGCGTGTTTACAACACACACGCCGGTTCCGGCCGGGCATGATCGCTTTTCTACGGAGCAGTCGATCCGCATCCTTGGAGGCGACCGCACGGGACGGCTTGAGCGGCTGGGGTGCTTCCGCGACGGGCTTTTGAACATGACGCTGCTGGCGCTGCGCTTCTCGCGCTACTGTAACGGCGTCGCGCTGCAGCACGGGCGCGTTTCGCGCAGCATGTTCCCGGACTTCAACATCGATTCGATCACCAACGGCGTGCATGCGCCCACGTGGACTTGCGGACCGATCCAGCAGTTATTTGACGAGCAGGTGCCGGCATGGCGCCGCGACAATCTTTACCTGCGCAATCTGATTGATCTGCCTGAGGGCAAGATTCTGGCCGCGCATGGGCGCGCCAAGGAAGAACTGCTGGCTGAGGTCGCTTCGCGGACCGGGCTGGTGCTGAACCCAAAAGTGCTGACGCTGGGATTCGCGCGCCGCGCGGCCACCTACAAGCGCGCCGACCTGTTGTTTACCGATCCGGAGCGGCTGAAGGCGATTGCGGCAGCGGCCGGAGGGTTGCAGATTCTGTACGCCGGCAAAGCACACCCGCAGGATGAGCCGGGCAAGGCGCTGATCCGCCGCGTGGTGGACAACGCCAATCGCCTTTCGAACGACTCCCTGCGCATCGTATATCTCGAAAACTACGCCTGGGACCTGGGTGCGATGCTCACGTCGGGCGTGGATGTCTGGGTGAATACGCCGCGGCGGCCTTACGAGGCTTCGGGCACCAGCGGCATGAAGGCCGCGCTGAACGGCGTGCCTAGTCTTTCGATTCTCGACGGCTGGTGGATCGAGGGATGTATCGAAGGCGTGACCGGATGGGCAATTGAAGACGGCGCCAACGATGCCGAGGAAGCCGAGTCTCTCTACCGCAAGCTGGAATCGGCCGTGGCGCCGCTGTATCGCGAATCGCCTGAGAAGTGGGCGCGGCTGATGCGCACAACCATTGCTTATAACGGCTCGTACTTTAACACCGACCGCATGGTACGGCAGTACACGCGCAACGCATACTACCCGGGCCAGATGGTGGATAAAAAAAAGATTAAGGTAGAGGAAGAGGCTTACGCGAGCTGAAACCAGTGGTCAGTGACCAGGGGTCAGTGATCGCTCGCCGTGGTGCTGCTTGCGCTGTGGGCGCTTTCCGCCGCTGAAGCCCAGTCGCCTACTCCGTGGTAGAGTGAAATTCCACAGGAGCAATCGGCAATGGCGGCGGGAGGGCAGTTGCTCGGCACGAGCGAGACCGGCAACAACGAGACGCTTGGGCTGCAGCAACAGGTGGCGCGGCTGCAGGCGCTGCTCGAGGCCTCGCGCCAGGTACACTCAACCATCCAGGAAAGGGAAGTGCTGGAGCAGGTGCTGCGCATCTGCGTGCGCGAGCTGGAGATGGCCGGCGCGGCATTTCCGTGCGCCGGGCTGAGCTACGGCGATGTTTCCGCGAATGGCGCTGTGCTGCCGAGTTTTCCGTTGGACGATCGCGGCGGGCAGCGCATGGCCGAGCTGGTGGTGACGACGCCGGGCGGACGCGAGCTCACGCTCTACGAAGCGGATTTCATTGAAGGGCTGGCGCTGCAGGCGGCTGTGGCGCTGGAAAACGCGCGCAACCACAAGCGCAACGTGGAGTTTGCGCGGCTGCAGCAGGATCTGGAGGCGGCACGTAAGATACAGCGGTCGCTGCTACCGCAGAGTCTGCCGAAGATTCCCGGATATTCGCTTTCTTTCCGCTCCGTCGCCTGTTATGAGGTGGGAGGCGATTACCTGGACATTGTGGAGCAGCCAGATGGCAGTCTGCTGATGGCTGTGGCCGATGTGGCGGGCAAAGGGCTGCCTTCGGCCATCATCTCGATGAGCTTTCGCGCGGCGTTTCGCGGCATGGCTGCTACTCGGCCGTCGCTGGCTGAGCTGGCGACGCGGATGAACCAGCACCACTGGACCGAGGGCGAAGAGGCGCGGCGGCGGTATGTGACGGCGATCTTTCTGCGGCTCGATCCGCGGTCGGGCGAAATCGAGGTGGTTAATGCCGGGCATAATCCAGGGTTTCTGCTCGAGCCGGGCGCTGCGCCGCGACAGTTTGAGGCGGCAGGCACGCCGCTGGGCCTGTTGCCAGGGATGGAATACGCTGCCGAGCGCGCCAGCTTTGCGCCCGGCGCTCGGCTGCTTCTTTATACCGATGGGCTCACTGAGGTCTTCCGCGGCGATGAGGAATTTGGTGCGGAAAGGCTGTTGAATGAATTTTGTACGTGGCAGTCGGGAAAGGCCGATGGTATGCTCGATGCGTTGTGGGCCGCCGTGACGGATTTCTCTGCGGATGGGCCGCAAGGGGACGACATGACCGCCCTGGCGCTTTGCCGCTGTTCGCCGCCGGAGACGCCGGCATGACCAATACCAAGAGCACCACGGTTGAAGTCCGCTTGCCTTCGCGCATGGGCTACGAAAAGGTAGCCATGAGCACAGCCGCCGCCGTGGCCAAGCTGATGGGCTTCCGCGAGGACCGGATCGAAGACCTGAAGACGGCGGTCGCCGAGGCCTGCATCAATGCGATCGAACACGGGAACCGGCTGAACGAAAAGCTTTCCGTCGGCGTAGTGCTTTCTGCCGGCGCGGATGAGCTGGAAGTGAAGGTGATCGACGACGGCACCGGCATGCGCAAATCGCCGGTTAAACCCGACATCGACCGCAAGATGCACGGCGAGGAAGGCCCCCGCGGCATGGGCATGTTCCTTATCCAGGCACTGGTGGACGAGGCGGAGTGGGTGGCGGGTACCGACGGGCGCTCGAGCTACGTGAGACTGGTGATCCGGCTGGATAAGGACGCCGCTTAAGATAAACAGACCGAGTAGCGAACATTGCGGGCCGGGCAGCGGTTTAGAGTAGTGACAGCGGCAGCAAGCGGAGGCAAACAGGCAATGCAAACGGAGACAAAATCGCGCGTTGACCAGCTCACGTCCCCTGCCGGCCATCCGGTCGCGGTTCTGCGCTTCGAGGGCGACATCGCCAGCACGTCGAAGGACGCCGTTCTGGGGGCCTATCAGTCTCTATCCAAATCGAGCACGAAGCTCGTTCTGCTCGACTTCACCAAGGTGGATTACATCAACTCGAGCGGTATCGCGCTGGTGATCCAATTGTTGATTGAAGCCGCGAACGCGGGTCAGAAGGTGTATGCCTTCGGGCTGTCGGCGCATTTCACAAAGGTGTTCACCATGGTGGGCATCACCAAGTATGCCGAATTGTTTCCGAGCGAGCAGCTGGCGCTTGCGGCGCTCTAGGCGGATCACCCGCGTATAGAGCTGCTAGTCCCAGAACCCCGCTATCTTATGCGTTGATCGCCATGCCCTCCACGGCTCCGTATGCATCGAGCAGCGATTCGCTCAGCGTTGGATGCGCGTGTACGGTGAACATCATCTCTTCGACGGTTGCTTCGAGCTCCATTGCGGTGACGGCTTCGGCGATGATCTCTGTGGCCTGCTGGCCAATGATGTGCACGCCGAGGATTTCGCCGTATTTTGCGTCTGACACGATCTTCACAAAGCCCTCGTGACTGCCTACGATTGTCGCCTTGGAGTTGCCGGCGAACGGGAACTTGCCGACTTTTACTTCGTAGCCTTTTTCGCGGGCCTGTGCCTCTGTCAATCCCACTGAGCCAATCTGCGGCTCTGTGTATGTGCATGCGGGGATGCGGTCGCGACGCAGCGGGCGGTACGGCTTTCCTGAGATTTTGGCCATCGCCACCATGCCGGCCATCGAGCCTGAGTGCGCGAGCATCGGAAATCCGGCTATTATGTCGCCGGCGGCATAGACACCCGGCTCAGCGGTTTCCTGGGTGTTGTTTGCCATGACGAAGCCGCGGTCCAGTTCTACGCGCGTTTTTTCCAGATTGATGCCTGCCGTGTTCGGTGTGCGGCCGACGGCCACCAGCACCTTCTCGGCCTCTTTCACCTGCGCGTTGCCGTTTGCGTCGGTGTAGCTGACCTTCACGCCGTCTTTCGTGCGCTCCACCTTCTCCACCTTGGCGCCGGTGTTGATGTCGATGCCACGCTTCTTGAAGACACGGGTCAGTTCCTTGGAGATTTCTTCGTCTTCTGCCGGAACCAGGCGCGGCAGAAACTCGAGGATCGTGACCTCGGCGCCGAAGCTGCGGAAGATGGATGCGAACTCCACGCCCACGGCGCCTGCGCCGATGATGATGAGCGATTTGGGCGGCGCGGGTAGAGCGAGGATTTCGATGTTGGTGAGGATGCGGTCGTCGGCTTTGAGGCCGGGCAGCAGTTTGGCCTCAGAGCCCGTGGCGAGCATTATGTTTTTGGCTTTGATCTGGCTGTTTGCGCCGTTCGCGTCGACGTCAACGGTGTGCACGCCGTCTTTTGCGGGGCCTGTCAGCCGTGCGAAGCCGGGGATCACGGTGATCTTGTGCTTCCTCATCAGGAACTCGAGGCCTTTAACATGCCTCGTCACAATGCCGTCCTTGCGCTTTTGCACTGCATCCCAGTCGAGCTTCGGCGTACCGATGGCGGCAATGCCCAGTTCGGCCGCGTCCTTGAGGTGGTCCCAGATTTCGGCGTTGAAGAGCAGCGCCTTGGTGGGAATGCAGCCCACGAGCAGGCAAGTGCCGCCCAGCCTGGGTCTCGCGTCGATGAGGGCGACTTTCAGCCCGTACTCCGCGCCGCGGATGGCCGCTGTATATCCTGCCGGGCCGCCGCCGATCACTGCCACGTCATAGATGGTTTCTGCATTCGTCGCTGGCAAGGGACTACTCCGTTCCGGAGCGCGCAATGAGGGCGTTCCAACGGCTAGTTTAAATGGCGGCGGTTGTGCGGCCTTCGATCAGGTTAACTGTTGCATGCAGCGTTTCTTTCTCGTGGCCGAAGGCCGCGATCCACTCCACCTCCGGTTCGCGACGGAACCAGGTTAACTGGCGCTTGGCGTAATTGCGGTGCCCCTGCTGGGCGGCGGCAACGGCGTGGGGCAGATCGGCTTCGCCGCGAATAACGGACATAGCTTGCTTGTAGCCGAGCGAATCGAGCGCCTTTACCGGCCCGTACTGCGTGAGCAGAGCGCGCGTTTCCTCGACGAGGCCTGCGGCGAACATCTCAGCGCAGCGAAGGTTGAGCCGGTCGTAGAGTGCCGTGCGCGGCGGGTTGAGGCCGATGCGCAGCAAGCGGAAGCCGGTGAGCGGGTCGCGGGCGAGGACTTGCGACATTGGTTTGCGCGCGGCGAGGCAGACTTCGATGGCGCGGATGAGTTTGGGCGTGTCATTGGCGTGGATGCGCGCGGCTGATGAGGGGTCGAGGCGCGTGAGCAAGCGATGCAGCCACGCTTTTCCTCGTTTTGAAACGGATTTCTGCAGCCGCAAACGAAGATCTTCGTGCCGCGCGGGGCCGGTGAACAGGCCCTCAGTGAGTGCGCGCAGGTAAAGGCCCGTTCCGCCGGTGACGATGGGAAGGTGCTTGCGCGCGGCGATCTCGTGGAGAGCTTTGCGGGCGCGTCTGCTGTATTCGCCGGCGGTGAAGGGGTGGTCGGGCGTGGTGACGTCGATGAGGTGATGCGGAGCGCGGGCGCGCTCCTCGGGCGTCGGCTTGGCCGTGCCCAGTTCCATGCCGCGATAGACGGCCACTGAGTCGCAGCTCACGATCTCGCCGTGGAAGCGCTCGGCGAGGGCGAGCGAGAGTGCGGTTTTGCCGCTGCCAGTGGGGCCGAGGAGGATGATGGCCAGGGGAGTCTCTCCAAGGCTATTGTCCGGGGCTAAAGCCCCTTCAGGATTTGAAGTGTTTTCGGCACGACTAAAGTCGTGCTCTGACACAAGGCGCTGTGTCCCAATCGGAGTTGAATTGCTTGTCGCGCCTTTCACGGCGAAGCCGCTAATCGCCGTCCGCAGAGGACTCATGGACGCCACCAGCCGGGCGGGAAGATCCACTTCGGATTGGTGTGGAAGAGGCGCCATGCAAGGATCGCGCCGGCGGCGATGAGCAGACCGAAGACCTGATTGCGGCGATAGGCGCGGCGCTGCTCGTGGCGGCGCGCCTGCTGGGCCTGCTGCTCGAGATAGGGTTTGATTTGGGTCTGCACCACGGATCAGTATAGGGGCAGCGACGCTCACGCCCTTCTTGCCGTTTGACTTCCCCTACCCACATTGCCGACCATTTTCTTTTGGTCTTTGATTTATCGAAAGGGTATTCATGAAAGTTCTGATCCTGGGTTCGGGCGGAAGAGAGCACGCGCTGGCATGGGCAGTTGCGGGCAGCGGACGCGTGAGTGAGGTGGTGTGCGCGCCGGGCAATGGGGGCATTGCGCAGGCGGCGCGCTGTGTTCCTGTGGATCTCAAAAGCCTGGACGCCATGGTGCGGCTGGCAGAAGCAGAGCGGCCGAACCTTACCATTATTGGGCCGGAGCTGCCGCTTTCGCTTGGCATTGTTGATGCGCTCCAGGAGCGTGGCTTCCGCGTCTTCGGTCCCACGCGACAGGCGGCGATGCTCGAGACGAGCAAGGGTTTTGCCAAGCGCTTTTTGCAGCGGCACAACATTCCAACGGGCAACTACGCGGTCTGCGCCAACGCGGCCGAGGTTGAAACCGCGGTCGAGATGTTTCATGCGCCCATGGTCGTGAAGGCGGACGGGCTGGCGGCCGGCAAAGGCGTGCTTATCTGCCAGACGCGCGGCGAAGCGCTCAAAGCTGCGCAGGGGCTGTTCTCCGGAGCGACGCTTGGCGAGGCGGAGCGGCAGATTGTGATCGAGGAGTTTCTTGAGGGCGATGAGATCAGCTTTCTCTGCCTGAGCGATGGCAAACACGTGGCGCCGTTGAAGCCGGCGCAGGATCACAAGCGCATCGGCGAGGGCGATACCGGCCTGAACACCGGCGGCATGGGCGCTTACTCGACAGACGATCTGCTGGAGCCGGCGATGAGCGAGTGGATTCTGCGCCACATCGCCGAGCCGACGATACGCGGCATGGCTTCGGAAGACATGCCTTTTTCCGGTGTGCTTTATTGCGGGCTGATGATGACGGCGCGCGGGCCGCAGGTGCTGGAGTTCAACGCGCGCTTTGGCGATCCGGAGACTCAGGCCATTTTGCTGCGGCTCGACAGCGATCTTGTGGAAGCGCTCGAGGCCTGTGTCGATGGGCGGCTCGCCGACTCTGAGCTGCGCTGGATGCCAGGCGCAAGCGTGTGCGTGGTGGCCAGCTCGGCCGGGTATCCGGGCAGGTATAGAACCGGTTTTCCGATTGCCGGTCTGGCTGCAGGGGCGCAGGTGCCAGGAGTAGAGATCTTCCATGCGGGCTCGGCGCTGGTGGGCGGCCAACTGCTTACCTCAGGCGGCCGTGTCCTGGGCGTTTCGGCCGCGGGCGACAACCTGGAGCAGGCCTTAAACCGCGCCTACCAGGCGATGGAAGAGATTCACTTCGAAGGGATGTACTACCGGAGAGACATCGCGCATCGTGCGCTGAAGCCGAAGCAGGCCTGAGCGGATAACGGGGAGGGGACGATGGACGTGGGAATCACTCTCGAGGAACTGCTGGCATGGAACGACGAGGCGGCTGGCGCCTGGAAGACGCATCTGGAAACTAATCCGGTGCTGCTTGAGGCTGCCTGCGACATCGGCGGCGCGAAGAACGTGCAGGGGCTGGTGCGTCACATCTGGCTCGTTGAGCTGCGCTGGGCGCAGCGGCTGGCGGGGCTGCCAGTGATGAGCAAGGAGGCTGCGCCCGCGGGGCCGCTCGAGGCCCTATTTAACTTGCATCGCGAGGCGATAGAAGTATTTCGCAATCTGCTTGTTGCGCCGGAGCAGAGCTGGAATGAGCCGTATGTCCTCGACATTGACTGGGTACCGGAGGAATATCGCAGGCCCACGCGGCGAAAGGTGGCGGCGCATTCCCTGATTCACAGTCAACGGCACTGGGCGCAATTGGCAACGTTGGCACGCCAAGCCGGCTTTGCCTCGCCACATCACGGCGATCTGCTTTTCAGTCCCGCGCTGCGCTAGGCTCAGGCACCGGGACCGCTCTTTGCTGCTTCTGGAAGCAGGAACGGCAGAGAACGGGGCGGCCCTGAGTGGGTCGAAAGGGTACAGTCGTCTCCGCTCCACACTCAGAGCAGGTTGTTCGCGTCTCCGGGCGGACGCGCTGCGACCCTCGAGCACGTTTGGCTTTACATTGCTTGCAATGCTTGGGGTCGTTTTTGAATTGTTTATCGTGAAAAAACACCTGCTCGCCGGCAGTGAAGATGAACTCGGCGCCGCAGTCCACACACTTCAGAACTCGATCGTTGAATTCCATGGTTGGCCGGCTTCCCCAAACAGAGACCCACACCGAAACCGGCCTCAATTCCACTCGCCGTTTTCGGTTCCCTGTCCTCGTTCGTGTTGCACATTAGGGCCCGGACCGCTCAAAAGAGCGGCGCACGCTTCTCAAATCCCCACAGACGAGGAAAATGCAGAATCAAACGCGGAGCGCTCCAACGGAGCCGCGGAGTGTTCAATTGGCAGCCGCAGCCTGCGCCGGCTTTTTTAAGTTCCTGGGCGGCGCCCGCTATAGATAAGCGGAGGCCGCCCAAAGGGCGCAGTGCGCGGTATTTGGTCTATGGTCGTAAGCTGCGCGTAACATGACCGGACGCGCAACCTCAGTCTTACGTGTAGGCTTGAAGGTAGCTCGACTGCCTATAGGTTTTTTTACAGTCTTCCGAAAACGATCAATCCTGTTCCTTGCGGGCCTTCTTGCGATTCCGCTTGCGCGCCAATGCTGCCTTGACGCGGCGCTTCTCACCGGGCTTTAGATAGTAGGAGTGACGCTTGACTTCCTTGATGATGTCCTCCTGCTGTACCTTGCGCTTAAACCGGCGCAGCGCATTTTCGAGCGGCTCGCCTTCCTGAATGCGAACCTCAGCCAAAACTTCCACCTCCAAACCCGCCCAATAAGGCTCCCTACTATCATACTGGAGTCAATGGTTGCGGGATAGTCTAGGACTTTTCCTGGGTTGAATCAAGAAAATTCTAGCCTCGGCCTGGCACACCGGCTATGGAACCGGCTGTGGCTGGGTAGATTCGGTCATGGGCTTGGGCGCCAGTCGAGGCCCTGGCGCAGGTAGACTGGTGGCAGAGGTTTTTTCGATGATCCGCAGCTATCAGGGCAAGTTGCCCCAGATTCCGGCCAGTTGCTACATTGACCCGTCGGCGCAGATTCTGGGCGATGTTGCGCTGGGCGAACGCTCATCGGTATGGATGAACGCAGTGCTGCGCGGGGATGTCAACTCCATCCGCGTGGGCAGCTGCTCCAACGTGCAGGACTGCTCGGTGCTGCACGGGCAGAGAAATCTATATCCGGTTGTTGTCGGCGACTGGGTGACTATCGGCCATAATGCGACGGTGCACGGGTGCGTGGTCGAGGACATGGCGCTGATCGGCATCGGCGCGCGAGTGCTGAATGACTGCCGCATCGGCGAGGGATCGATTATTGCCGCCGGCTCAGTTGTTCCTGAGCACACCGTGGTGCCGCCGCGTACGCTATGGGCGGGCGTTCCTGCGAAGATGCGGCGCGAACTGGGCGACAAGGACCGCGAGCTGATCCGCGAGTATGCCCAGAATTATCTGGATTACGTGGAAATCTACCTGAACGAAGCGGCCGGCGTTATCGCCCGTTGACTGCTAACTACTTCCTGGATCGCCTTGCGCCCGCGCTCACCCTCTTGCCGAAGTTTTCAATGGGATTTTCCGGCTTCGGCGCCGTGCGGCCTCTGCGCATGCCTGATTTTATCCGCTTTTCGCACGAGCATGGCTTTTTGGATGCCGGCATACCTGCGGTTGCTGCAGATGCGGCAACGCACCGGAAGCTGGAGCAATAAAAGCCGCGCGAAGTCCTTGCGGCGAAGCCTCGATCTGCGGAAATCGATCGACCCGCACAGACTGCATTTGAACATGCTTCAAGCTCCGCAGGAAAGGTAAACTACTCCGATCCCAGTAAACCGGGTCGAGCATAAAGATAATATAAAGAAATTAAAGAAAAGCTACTGATTTGTAATGAGTTGCCCCGGCTGCAGTAGTTGACCTAGGGTATGACTCAGGGGCATTTGTGAGCGTTCTAATGTGTTACGAAAAAAGCTCGCCGGACGCCACTGCCGCGAAGCGAGTGCGGCGCCGCGGCGGACGGGCCGCAGGCAAAGCCAGCATGCCGGCAATTTCGCGCAGCTCGGCGCGAACGCGCTCCAGTGTTGCGGCAGCACCGTCAGAGCGCTTTGCCGCGGAGCGAGCCAGCGGTAGAGTTTTTTGAGCGGTGGGCCGCTGGTGCGCCTGTTCAAGCACTTGCCGCGCGCCGGCCAGAGTAAAGCCCTGCCCGTGCACCAGGCGCTTGATTTCGAGAACCAGCTCGACATCGCGCCGGCGATACAGCCGCTGGCCGGTGCCGCTTTTGTTCGGCTTCAGTTGCGGAAACTGGCTTTCCCAGAAGCGCAGCACATACGGCTCGAGAGCGCAGATGCGCGCCACATCGCCAATCTTGAAATAAAGGCGGTCGGGAATAACGGCGGTGGGCTCGGCGGTGGTGCTCTGCAGTTGGGACGCCATGATCGAGTGCGGCGAAAGATTCCGCATACCAGCAAGTATAGGACAGCTAACGCGAAGGCTGAGAGACGAAAGCCGAACGAAAGAGTACCAAGTTAGTCCCCTCCCGCCGAATCAATAGACCCGCCGATCGGCGCGCGCGGCAATGAATGATGCGGCGCGGCGCGCAGGTACTGCACAGGCCAGCTCATCTGCTCATTGAGAGCGATGGCGGCGTGCAGTGGCCAGTATGGATCACGCAGCATTTCACGTGCGAGCAGAACGAGGTCTGCCTCGCCGGCTTCGATAATGGCGTTGGCCTGTGCGGGCTTGGTGATCATTCCCACGGCGGCCGTGGGAATAGCTGCCTCGCGGCGAATGCGAGCAGCAAAGGGGACCTGGTAGCCGGGACCGACGGGAACCTGCGCGGTGGGAATCTGTCCGCCTGAGGAAACGTCCACCAGGTCGACACCGCGCGATTTCAAATGGCGCGCCAGTTCCACGGATTCATCGGGAGTCCAGCCGCGCGCGGCCCAATCGGTAGCCGAGATGCGGACGAAGAGCGGCAGATGATCAGGCCACGCGGCGCGGACCGCATCCACGACTTGCAACAACAACCGCGTGCGATTCTCAAAGCTACCGCCATAAGCATCGGTGCGATGGTTGGCGAGCGGAGAAAGGAATTCGTGCAGCAGGTAGCCGTGCGCGGCGTGAATCTCTACAAGGTCAAAGCCGGCGTGGAGAGCGCGGCCCGCGGCCTTGCGAAATGCGGCGATCACTGCATTGATGCCGGCCTGGTCGAGCGCGCGTGGCATGGGATACTCGGGGGCAAACGCGATGGCGCTGGGCGCGACGGGCTGCCAGCCTCCTTCGGCCAGCGAGACTGCGCCATGACCAAGGAACGGCGAAAGCGTGCTCGCTTTGCGGCCGGCGTGGGCAAGCTGAATGCCGGCGCGCGCACCCTGCGCATGAAGGAAGCGCGCAATGCGCTCGAGATTCGGAATGTGCGGATCCTGCCAGATGCCGAGATCCTGAGGCGAGATGCGGCCCTCGGCCACAACCGCAGCGGCTTCGAGAATCACAAGCGCAGCACCACCCTGCGCCCGGCAGCCCAGGTGCACCAGATGCCAGTCATTGGCGAAGCCGTCTTCGCTTGAATACTGGCACATGGGCGAGACGCCGATGCGGCTGGAAAACTCGACTGAGCGGAGCTTGAAAGAAGAAAAGAGCGGATGTGCCATGCGCGTATGTCGTCTCCGAACAAGCGAAATCCCGTCTGCGTAACGGATGCGCAAATAACGGCAAGAGGTGCAAAGACCGGATGGACAGGCTGCGGGCCTCTGGCTGGAGGCGCCGATATAAAAAATCAGATCAAGGATTGCTTGAGGACAGGGATTGCCTGAGGATTGCTACTGCTTCTTCAGCACCGCAGCTCCCGATTCGTCTTCGAGGATTGTGGTTTCCAGCTTGCGGAAATCTGCAGCCCGCGCAGCGGGAATTTCAGGCTGGCGAACCACATACTCGCGTTCGTAGTGCAACACACTTCCTTTGGCCGTGGTGGTGGCGTGATAGCTGGCAAAATCGAGATCGAGATCGACCGGATCGGGCGTTTCGTCGACTGTATATCCAGCAGGGAGCGCGATGTCATAGCTGTCATGCCAACGGCCGGGATGTCCCAGTTCGATCGGATACTTGCGCGGCTTGCCATCCATGATGTCCGGGACATCGCGCGCGTCGCTGCCCAGCACGCGCGGTCGCAGCAGCAACAACGGACCGGAAGGATGGGCAAAAGTGTCTGTGCTCAGATCCAGCGTGAGCTGCAGCGGTTGATCGAGATCGCCGGCGTGGCCATACGCATACTTTGTGAGAGTCACCCCGGGAAGCTGCGCACCAAGCCTCTGTTCCAGGCGTTTTTCCACGTCCTTTTCATCGAGATCTTTGATCATCCAACGCTGGCTGGCAGCATCGTCGCCGGTAAGCGATTCGGCGATGTCGCCCTTGAGCGAACCGTCCGTGGCGAGGACAAAATCTCCCTTTCGTTCCATGCCTGCCGAATCCGGCGACAGCACGGGCATTTCCAGCACCTGGCTGTTTGTGCCGTCGATCAGGTTGCCGTATGCGCCCTGCAATTCGCCGCGGATGCGTCCTACTGGCGTAACTTCGTCGGTCGGGTCGAAGATCAGCAGGGTCGTGCCGCTTGCTGTTTTTACGCGAGCCATTAGCCGCGGGTCGCTTTCGCCATCGGGCAGCTCGATCGCCGTGATCATGTGATTGCCCCAAAGCGACGGCATTGCCGGGTCGATTACCCCGCGCTCACTGTCGACGTGCAGATAATAGGCGCGAATCCCAATTGCCTGCAGCATGGAAATCAGCAAGGTGGTTTTATCTTTGCAGTCGCCATAGCGGTTGCGGAAGATATCGCCCGCGTAATGCGCCTGCCAGCCGCCGATGCCCTTCACCACGATGAAGTAGCGGATATTTTTTTGAATGTATTGAGTGATGGCGCTCAATTTGGCGTAGAGATCAGACACGCCGGTAGTGAGCTGGCGTGCCTCGGCAGCAATCTCCGGCGTGGGATCGGGGCGGTGCGCTTCGAGCTGATCCTGCCATTCGCCAAGCGCGCGCCACTGATTGTCCACGCCGCGAACGGCCATATCGCCCCACTTGATTTCCGCGTGCCCGGCGAGTGCTTCCCATGGCGGTGTTTCGCGAATGTTTTCGAGATCGAGCGCCGGTACATCGTGTATTTCCCACCGTAGATGGTCGGCGTCGGTCTCAACCGGCTTCACCGGCTCAAAGCGGCTCCATGACTCGGCGTAATGGCCACCCGGCGCGAGCTCGAGTTCAAGCGATTCCTCGACGACCGGGATCGAGTACTGCACCTGCCAATCTTCTGAATTGATGTACGGCCGCAGGCGCTGCTCTGTTTCGCAAACGACGACTGAACCGGGATCGGCGCCCGGAGGCTTGACTTCGCGAATGCGCTCGGAGAATTGCAGAATCGGTGCTTCATAGGCGCCATGGTCTGTGAAGTCAGACTCCATGGCCTCGAGTTGTCTTCCGTCGGCAGCAATTGTCCAGGCGTGAAAGTAATCGAGCTTTTCGTCCGTGTCGTATTCGGCCGCGCAGTCCGCCCATCGGCGCCCCTGCGGTTTAAGAATGCGAATCGCGTAGCGTTCCCGCTCGATGGCGTGATTCTGCTCGTCCACTGTGATGAGGTAATCGTCAGAGAGCATAACTGCCGACGCATGGGCAGCAGCGGGCGGCGTGGGTGTCTTTGCTGCGTCCACGGCCCACTGAGGCGCAGGCTCGGGTTTGCTGGCCCATGTTGGAAGCGAACAGGCAAGCCATGCTGCTCCGACACAGATTCCGATGCTGCGGCAGAACCGGATACTCATCACTCGCCCTTGACTACGGCTGCGGCGCGCAACACAATCTCCTGCTGGTCGCTCGACGCCACCTTACTAAAAAAGCCGCGTAAATCCTGGTACTCTTCGGGCTTGGCCTGGGCAAACCCGCGCGCCATCGAGCGGGCCACGATAAGTTGCCCGGGGTCGGACTTGGTCTTGACGACGCACACTGCGTGGCCCTGCCAGGCGATGTTTCCATCCTGCGGCACGCCTTCAACGGAAACGCCGGCGGGAAGATGGTACGTCACCTGCTCGGTGATACGGTCGGCATACTGCATGTCTACGGGCGTCAGCCGCTTCTCCTCTTTTACGAACGGCGTGTGCCCACGGCTTTCGAAGAAGAAGCCAGGCAGCAGGAGACGCTTTGAAGTCGCCGCGCCCATCGAGCCCTTCACCTTCACGACGGCCATCAGGTTCAGATCCGGCTTGTCCATCGCGAGGAAATGATCCACGTGCGCGTCGATCCCGTCAGGCACAATCTGCTGGAGCTCGCGGTCAAAGCGCTTCTTCACCTCAGCATCGTCGTTTTCGAGCGCAAGCTGCCGCCAGCGCAACGCCTCCTGGCCGGTCATGACGATGTCGAAAAAGCCGGTCACGGCGCCATGCTCATCGAGCGTGAGGTCGCCGGTGCGCACGATGGTGTTGTCGGTGTAAAACTGCCGCGGGGTGACGGCAAAAGCCGGCCCCTTGGCGGACTGGCGCATGCCGCCGACCTCAGAGTGGCGCCAGTTCACGGTGCGGAATGGGCACATTTTCTCGCCCGGATCGAGCATGATCTCTTTTTCGCCGTTTGCGAGAATCACCAGCGTGTCGTCGAACTGATCGGCATCCATGTAGGCCGGATCGAAGGCGCCTTCGCCGCGGTCCTTCACTTTGATCGCGTACGCCTCGAGGCCGGCGGCGCGCAGCATTGCGAGGTAGAGGAGCGCGATGTTCTCGCTGTCGCCGCTCTTCTGCGCCCATGTGTCCTCGGCGCGCTTGGCTTCCTTGATCTTGAGCTGCTTCATCTCCGACTGGCTCTTTTCGCGGGAGTAGTCGGTGTTGTCGAGGGCCTCGACTGCGTCGTAGAGCTTTTTGGCCTTGTCGAGGTCG